>DATENJ010000620.1:0-2414 GCA_035275125.1 Actinomycetes bacterium
TTCGCGTCGGGGATGGCGGCGACCACCACGGTGCTGCAGACGCTGGCCCCCGGGGACCACCTGGTGCTGTCGGCGGACGTGTACGGGGGCACCCACCGGGTGGCGGCGCGGCTGTTCGAGGGGTGGGGGCTGCGGCTCAGCGTGGTCGACATGACCAGCCTCGACCAGCTCAAGCAGGCGGTCCGGGCCGAGACCAGGCTGGTCTGGGTGGAGACGCCGACCAACCCGCTGCTCGGGATCGTCGACATCACGGCGGCGGCACAGGTCGCCCACGCCGCCGGGGCCCTGTGCGCGGTCGACAACACCTTCGCCACCCCGTTCCTGCAGCGGCCCCTGGAGCTCGGGGCCGACCTGGTGGTGCACTCCTCGACCAAGTACCTGGGCGGCCACTCCGACGTGGTCGGCGGGGCCCTGGTGACGACGGTGCCCGAGCTGTACGAGCGGGCCCGGTTTCTCCAGAACGCGGTCGGGGCCGTGCCCGGGCCGATGGACTGCTGGCTGACCCTGCGGGGGGTCAAGACCCTGGCCCTGCGGATGCGGGCCCACTGCCACAACGCCATGCGGGTGGCCGCCTTCCTGGCCGGCCGGCCCGAGGTGGCCGAGGTCCGCTACCCGGGGCTGGCCGGCGACCCCGGGCACGAGCTCGCGGCCAGGCAGATGGCCGCCTTCGGGGGCATGGTCGCCTTCCGGCCCGCCGGCGGGGTCGAGGCGGCCAAGCGGCTGGTCGCCGCCACCGAGGTCTTCACCCTGGCCGAGAGCCTCGGCGGGGTGGAGAGCCTGATCGAGCTGCCCGGCGAGATGACCCACGCCAGCGTGGCCGGCACCGACGCCGAGGTCCCGGCCGACCTGGTCCGGCTGTCGGTCGGGGTCGAGCACCCCGACGACCTGGTCGCCGACCTGGCCCAGGCGCTCGACCGGGCGTGACCGGCGACCTCCCGTCCCCGGTCACCGTCCGCCCGGCCACCCTGGCCGATGTCGACGCGGTGGTGGCCATGCTGGTCGAGGTGGCCGGCGAGGGCCGCTGGATCGCCACCGAGGCCCCGGTCGACGTCGGGCAGCGCCGCCGCCGCATGGTCGAGGACGTCGAGCGCGAGGACGCGGTCGTGCTGGTCGCCGAGGTCGGCGGCGAGCCGGTGGGCGAGCTCGTCCTGCACCTGGCCGGCTACGGCGTGGCCGACCTCGGCATGGCCGTTGCCGCCGCCTGGCGGGGCCGCGGGATCGGCTCGGCCCTGCTGGCCGAGGCGATCGACCGGGCCCGCGCGGCCGGCGCCCACAAGGTCGCCCTCCAGGTCTGGCCCCACAACCGCGCCGCCATCGCCCTCTACGAGCGCTTCGGCTTCCAGCGCGAGGGCTACCTGACCAGGCACTACCGCCGCCGCTCGGGTGAGCTGTGGGACGCGGTCGTCATGGGCCTGCGACTGGACTGACACCCGGGTAGGCTGACCGCCTCATGGAGCCGAAGCCGCCGACCAGACCGAGCCTCGACGGGCTCGAGCGCAAGTGGGCCGAGCGGTGGGCGCGCAGCGGCGTCTACCGCTTCGACCGCACCCGCTCGCGGGTCGAGGTGTTCTCGATCGACACCCCGCCGCCCACCGTCAGCGGCTCGCTGCACCTGGGCCACGCCTTCTCCTACACCCAGACCGACGTGATCGCCCGGTTCCAGCGGATGCGCGGCCGGGCCGTCTTCTACCCGATGGGCTGGGACGACAACGGCCTGCCGACCGAGCGGCGGGTCCAGCAGCACTTCGGGGTCCGCTGCGACCCCTCGCTGCCGTACAAGCCGTCCTTCGAGCCCCCCGAGTGGCCGTCGCGGCAGCCCATCGCCGTCTCCCGGCCCAACTTCATGGAGCTCTGCAGCCAGCTCACGATGGAGGACGAGCAGGCCTTCGAGGCGGTGTTCCGGCGCCTCGGGCTGTCGGTCGACTGGTCGCTGACCTACGCCACCGTCGGCGAGCAGGCCCGGCGGGCCTCCCAGCGGGCGTTCCTGCGCCTGCTGGCCAAGGGCCTGGCCTACCAGGCCGACGCCCCGACCCTGTGGGAGGTCGACTTCCACACCGCCGTCGCCCAGGCCGAGCTCGAGGACCGCGAGGTCGACGGCATGTCCTACCGCCTGAAGTTCAACGACGAGGTGGAGGTCGACACCACCCGGCCCGAGCTGCTGGCCGCCTGCGTCGGCCTGGTCGTCCACCCCGACGACGGCCGCTTCACCGCGCTGCACGGGACCACCGTCCTGACCCCGCTGTTCGGGGCCGAGGTGCCGGTGCTGGCCCACAAGCTGGCCGACCCCGGCAAGGGGACCGGCATCGCCATGCTCTGCACCTTCGGCGACCCCACCGACCTGGTCTGGTGGCGCGAGCTGGGCCTGCCGATGCGGCCGGTCCTCGACCCCGACGGCACCATCCGGCCGGTCACCT
>DATENJ010000621.1:0-2457 GCA_035275125.1 Actinomycetes bacterium
CAGGTCCGGCGGACCCGGGCGTCCACCACGGCCGCCGGCACCGCCGCTCGGACCACGGCCACGACCCGCTCCTCGTCGGCCACCGGCACCGCGACCACGATGCGACCATCGGCGGTCTGCTCGGCCACCCGACCACCGAACGCGGCCCGCAGAGGCGTCTCCACGGCGGCCGGGCCGCTGCCCGTGACCAGCCGCCCGTCAGCGCGGTAGAGGGCGAGCTGTGTCTCGTCCGAGGGGGTGGGCAGCTCCACCGGGTCACCAGAGGACGCGAAGGAGTCGGGCACGCGGGTGGCGGCCCGGGCCGCCTCCCGCTCCAGCCGGACCACGGCCTCGCTGTGGTACAGGTGCTGCACGGCCAACGCCAGCGGCAGACCGAAGAACGCCACCGCGACCGCCGTGGCGGCCAGGATCGCCCCGAGGACCCGGTTCCTCACGGCTTCTCCAGGCGGTAGCCGACGCCCCGCAGGGTGGTGATCCGGCCGGGCCGCTCCGGATGCTCGCCGAGCTTGCGGCGAAGCGCCACGATGTGCATGTCCAGGGTCTTGGTGGAGCCGAACCAGTGCGCGTCCCAGACCTCGGCCATGATCCGCTCTCTGGCCACGGCCCGGCCGGCCTCGGCCATCAGCAGGGCGAGCAGGTCGAACTCCTTGGGACGCAGGTCGAGCTCGTGGCCGGCCAGCCAGGCACGGTGGGCGGCCCGGTCCAGCTCCAGGTCGCCGACGGCCAGCCGCCCGCCCGGACTGGCCGACTCCAGGCGGCGGGTGTGGGCGCGGATCCGGGCCAGCAGCTCGCCGAGGCGGAACGGCTTGGTCAGGTAGTCGTCGGCGCCGGCGTCCAGCCCGACGATCACGTCGATCTCCTCTCTCCGGGCCGTCAGCATGACGATCACTAGCCATGGCTGCGCGGCCCGGAGGCGCCGGCAGACCTGGACGCCGTCCATGTCGGGCAGCCTGAGGTCGAGCAGCACCAGGTCGTGCGGGTCGCGGGCCAGCTCGAGGGCCTCGGCGCCGGTCTGCGCCCACGACGCCTGGTAGCCCTGGGCGGCCAGCGCCTGCCGCAGGCCTCCACCCAAGGTGATGTCGTCCTCCACCACCAGGACCCGAGCGTCGCCCATCACGCTGGTCAGCCTAACCCCGCCGACGAGGCTGGGCCGGAAGTTTTGCCGTCCCTTGACCGTCGCCATGGCCGCCGCTGACCTGCCCCCTCCTACCGTTGGCCAGGAGTCACCGAGCACCAGCTAGAGGAGGTCACGATGGTCCGCAGAGCCCTCGCCGCGGTGGTCGTCGCCGGCCTCGCCCTGCTGGCCGGGGCGTGCGGGAGCGGCGCCAAGAACCCCTACGGGGCGCCCACGGCGACCACCCAGGCCGCCGCGCCCGAGGTCAACCCGGCCGGCGACATCCCCGACAACCAGGTCTTCGTCCTCTACCGCCCACCCGGCGGCCAGTTCACCGTCAAGGTGCCGGAAGGCTGGGGGCGGACCTCGGGTGCCGGGATGGTCAGCTTCACCGACAAGCTCAACACCATCAGCATGGAGACCCGGCCGGCGCCTGTCGCGCCGACCGTCGCCTCCGCCCGCCAGGCCGAGCTGCCGTCCATCCGGTCGGCGAGCCGGCGCTTCGAGCCAGGGTCGGTGACCCAGGTTCGCCGCGCCGGGGGCGGTGTCGTCCTGCTCACCTACAAGGCCGACGCGCCGGCTGACCCGGTCACCGGCAAGGTCGTCCACGACGCCGTCGAGCGCTATGAGTTCTGGCGTGGCGGCACCGAAGCCGTCCTCACCCTGGCCGGCCCCGTCGGCGCCGACAACGTCGACCCCTGGCGGATCGTCTCTGACTCGTTCCGGTGGCGCTGATGGTCCTGGCGCTGGACGCCTCCAGCCTCTACCGGTTCTTCCACGCCGGCGAGGAGGAGACTCTCGCCCTCCAGGGGGTGTCGCTGAGCGTCGGCGGGGGCGAGGTGGTCGCGGTCGTCGGCCCGTCCGGCTCCGGCAAGTCCACCCTGCTGGCCTGCCTGGCCGGGCTGGATGAGCCCGATGGGGGCCGCGTGCTGATCGAGGGGGAGCGGCTCAGCCGCCGGCCCGAGCCCGAGCGGGCGGCGCTGCGGGCCCGCCGGATCGGGGTGCTCTTCCAGTCCGGCAACCTGCTCGACCACCTGACCGTGGCCGAGAACGTCGAGCTCGCCCAGCGGATCGCCGGGCCGTCCAACCTGGCCGGGGCCGCCGCCCTGCTGGAATCCCTCGGCCTGGCCAGGCGGGCCCACGCCCGGCCGGCCGAGTTGTCGGGCGGGGAGACGGCCCGCGCCGGGCTCGCGGTCGCCCTGGCCAACGACCCGGCGGTGGTGCTGGCCGACGAACCGACCGGGGAGTTGGACAGCGCCAGCGAGGCCCGTGTCCTCGACCTGCTCTGGGCCCGCGCTGCCGCCGGCGGCGCCGTCGTGGTCGCGTCCCACAGCCCGGCGGTC
>DATENJ010000622.1:0-3785 GCA_035275125.1 Actinomycetes bacterium
CAGCACCACCGCCACGGCCGCGGCGGCGACCAGCGCCCGCCGCCGCGGGCTCAACGATGCCACCTCATCCATTCATTGTGCGGGCGGATCGAGCTACCCTGTGGCCACCCCACGCGAGGAGGCGGCGCCGCCATGGCCGACAAGTTTGTGTACGACTTCGAAGAGGGCAACAAGGACATGAAGAACCTGCTCGGCGGGAAGGGGGCCAACCTCGCCGAGATGACCAGGATGGGCCTGCCCGTCCCCCACGGGTTCACCGTGACCTGCGAGGCCTGCAACGCCTACCGGTCGGCCGGGCGTCAGTTCCCCGACGGCATGCTGGACGAGGTCGCCGCCCACCTGGAGAAGCTCGAGGAGGCGATGGGCCGCCGCCTCGGCGACGCGGCCGACCCGCTGCTGGTCTCGGTCCGCTCCGGCGCCCCCTTCTCGATGCCGGGGATGATGGACTCGGTGCTGAACCTGGGCCTCAACGACCAGAGCGTCGAGGGCCTGACCAAGCAGACCGGCTCGGAGCGGTTCGCGTGGGACTCCTACCGGCGGCTGCTCCAGATGTTCGGCAAGACGGTCATGGGCGTGGAAGGCGACCGCTTCGAGGAGGCCCTTGAGCACGCCAAGGAGGCCAAGGGCATCCGCAACGACGTCGACCTGAACGAGGGGGACCTGAAAGCGCTGGTCGAGGAGTTCAAGCGCATCGTGGCCGAGGACACCGGCCGCGACTTCCCTCAGGATCCCAAGGAGCAGCTGCGGCTCGGCATCGAGGCCGTCTTCGGCTCCTGGGACAACCGGCGGGCGATCGACTACCGGCGCAAGAACAAGATCGACGACTCGCTCGGCACGGCCGTCAACATCCAGGCGATGGTGTTCGGCAACAAGGGCGACGACTCCGGCACCGGGGTCGCCTTCACCCGCAACCCGGCCAACGGCGACGACACCCCCTACGGCGACTACCTGGTCAATGCCCAGGGCGAGGACGTGGTCGCCGGCATCCGCAACACCATGAAGCTGGAGGAGATGGACGACGTCCAGCCGCGGGCCTGGGAGGAGCTCCAGGAGCACATGCACACCCTGGAGAACCACTACCACGACATGTGCGACATCGAGTTCACCGTCGAGCAGGGCAAGCTGTGGCTGCTCCAGACCCGGATCGGCAAGCGCACCGCCTTCGCCGAGTGGATCATGGCCAACGACATGCACACCGAGGGCCTGATCGACGTCGATGAGGCCATGCTGCGCCTCGACGCCAACCGGCTCGAGGAGCTGTTCAAGAAGGTCATCGCCGAGGGGGCCGGGGCCACCCCAATCGCCACCGGCCTGAACGCCTCCCCGGGGGCGGCCGTCGGCAAGGCCGTGTTCTCAGCCGACGACGCCCAGGAATGGGCCGAGCGGGGCGAGCCGGTGATCCTGGTCCGCCGCGAGACCACCCCCGACGACTACCACGGCATGATCAACTCCCAGGGCATCCTCACCTCGGCCGGCGGCACCAACAGCCACGCCGCCGTGGTCGCCCGGGGTGAGGGCATCCCGGCCGTCTGCGGCGCCGACCAGGTCCGGGTCGACCGCCAGGCCAGGACGTTCAGCGCCAACGGGACGACCGTGAACGAGGGCGACTTCATCACGATCGACGGCTTCACCGGCAAGGTCTACGCCGGCCAGCTGGAGCTGGCCGACTCGCCCATCGAGCGGGCCCGCTCGGGCGACGCCGAGGCCCGCAAGGAGAAGATCTGGCAGGCCTACGAGCGCTTCATGACCCGGGCCGACGAGGTGCGGCGGCTCAGGGTGCGGGCCAACGCCGACACCCCCGGCCAGTCGGCCAACGCGATCGACCGGGGCGCCGAGGGGATCGGGCTCTGCCGCACCGAGCACATGTTCCTCGGCGAGGAGCGGGTGGCGGCCGTGCGGACCATGATCTTCGCCGACTCGAAGGAGGAGGAGCAGGCCGCCTACGACACCCTGCTGCCGCTCCAGCGCGACGACTTCGTCGGCATCTTCGAGGCCATGGACGGCAAGCCGGTCACGGTGCGGCTGCTCGACCCGCCGCTGCACGAGTTCCTGCCCGACCAGGTCGAGCTGGCCGTGGCCGTCGCCCTGGCCAAGCAGCAGGGCCAGTCCACCGTCGAGGTCGGCGCCGACGAGGCCCTGCCCCTCGACCAGGCCACCGAGATGCTGGCCAAGGTCAACGACCTGCACGAGGCCAACCCGATGCTAGGGCTGCGCGGGGTGCGCCTCGGCATCTTCAAGCCCGGCCTGTACGCCATGCAGGTCCAGGCCATCATCGAGGCCGCGGCCAAGGTCAAGGCCGACGGCGGCAACCCGATCGTCGAGATCATGATCCCGCTGGCCGCCACCCGCGAAGAGCTGTCCCAGGTGCGCGAGGAGCTGGAGCCGGTGGCCCGCAAGACCCTCGAGGACCAGGGCCAGGAGCTCGAGGTGCTGTGGGGGACGATGATCGAGCTGCCGCGGGCCGCCCTGGTCGCGGGGGAGATCGCCGAGGTGGCCGAGTTCTTCTCCTTCGGCACCAACGACCTCACCCAGACCGCCTTCGGGTTCTCGCGCGACGACATCGGCAAGTTCCTCGGCCTGTACGAGGAGCGCAAGCTGGTCCCGGCCAACCCGTTCGTGACCATCGACCAGCCCGGCGTTGGCCGGCTGATGCGGATCGCCTCCGAGGAGGGCCGCCAGACCCGGTCGTCCCTCAAGCTCGGGATCTGCGGCGAGCACGGCGGCGACCCCGACTCGGTCCGCTTCTGCCACGAGCTGGGGCTGGACTACGTGTCGTGCTCGCCGTTCCGGGTGCCGACGGCCCGCCTGGCCGCCGGGCAGGCCGCCCTCGGCGAGGCCACCGCGGCCTCCAAGTAGGGACGGTGGCCCTGCGCCTCCGACCGGTCCGCCGCGCCGACCTGGACATCATGGAGCGCTGGTGGAGCGACCCGCAGGCGCAGGGCCACCACAACTGGTTCGGGTTCTCGCCCGACGGCCAGCTGCGACGCCGCTTCGACGAGGACGGGCTGCTCGGCGAGGACCGAGGCAACCTGCTGGTCGAGCTGGACGGCGGCACCCTGGCCGGCGACGTCAGCTACCACGCCGTCTTCCACGGGCCCAACCCGGGCTCGCGGGCCTTCAACGTCGGCATCGCCCTGCTGCCCGAGCACCGCGGCCACGGCCACGGCAGCGAGGCCCAGCGCCAGCTGGCCGCCTACCTGTTCGCCCACACCATGGTCGAGCGCCTCGAGGCCAGCACCGACGTCGGCAACCTGGCCGAGCAGCGGGCCCTTGAACGCGCCGGCTTCACCCGCGAGGGGACCCTGCGCCACGCCCAGTTCCGCGACGGCGAGTTCCACGACATGGTCCTCTACAGCCGCCTGCGCAGTGACTGACCGTCACAGGCACCGGTCAGAATTGCCAGGGAAGGATCGAACGGCGTCAGAGGAGCGAACGGTGACGGCGGTGGACTGGGTGCAGCAGGGGACGGTGCGGGCCGAGCTGGAGGCGGCCGAGGCGCGCACGCTGGCCCCCTGGGCGGCCAAGGCGGCGGAGTCGGCCGGCCGGGGGCAGCCCGAGCCCGAGGACCCGGTGCGGACCTGCTGGATGCGCGACCTGGACCGGATCATCTTCTCCCGGGCCATGATGCGGGCCCACGGCAAGACCCAGTCGTTCATCCCCGCCTTCTCCGGGGAGGGCCCGGCGGCCGGCCGCCAGGGCGGCCCCTACATCGGCGACCACTACGTCACCCGGGCCACCCACATGCAGCAGACGGCCCGGATCGCCGCCACCCTGGCCCGGGCCCT
>DATENJ010000623.1:0-6726 GCA_035275125.1 Actinomycetes bacterium
CAGGGCGTCGGCCAGCAGGTGGTGGTAGCGGTACCACACCCGCTCGTCGTCCAGCGGCACCAGGAGCAGGTTGGCCCGCTCCAGCTCCTCCAGCACCCCCTGGCTGTCGCCGCCGTCGGGGGCCAGCAGGGCGTCGCACAGCGGGGCGCAGAGCCGGTCGACGACACCGGTGGTCAGCAGGAACCGTCGCGTCGGCGCCGGCTGGCGTTCCAGCACCTCGGCCATGAGGTAGTCGGCCACCAGCCGGTGCTCGCCGGTGAAGGCGGTCACGAACGCCCCCGGGTCGGGCCGGTCGCGCAGGGCCAGCCCGGCCAGCTGCAGCCCGGCCGCCCAGCCCTCGGTGCGGTCCACCAGCGCCGCCACCTGCGTCTCGGCAAGCCGGAGCCCCATGCCCGCGCCCAGGAACGCGGCCGCCTCCTCCAGGCTGAAGGCCAGGTCGGCCGCCCGAACCTCGGTGAGCTGGTTGCCGGCGCGGAGCTGCGGCAGGGGCAGGGGTGGGTCCTCGCGGCTGGCGACCACCAGGTGCATCGTGGGTGGCAGGTGGTCGACCAGGAAGGCGACCGCGGCGTGGACGGCCGGGGCGCGCACGAGATGGTAGTCGTCCAGGACGAGCAGGCCGGGCGCTGGCAGGGCGACGAGGTCGTTGACCAGGCCGGCGAGCACCACCTCCGGTGGCGGCGACTGGGGGGCGTCGAGCCAGGCCAGCGCCCCCCGGCCGCATTCGGGGGCGATCGTCTGCAGGGCGGCGACCAGGTAGCGGAGGACCTGGCCGAGGTCCTGGTCGCGCTCGTCGAGGGTTACCCAGGCGACCGGGCGGTCCAGCCGGGCCAGCCAGGCGGCCAGCAGGCTTGTCTTGCCGGCCCCGGCCGGCGCCGAGAGCAACGAGCACCGGCCCACGTCGAGGCCGGTGTCGAGGCGGGCGAGCAACCGCGGCCGGGGGACCAGGTCCGGTCGGGGCCGGGGCACGAACAGCTTGGTCGTCAGCAGCGGCAGGCCAACGGCACCATCACCTGCCCGGCCGGGCGCGGCCTCACCCCCCGGCTCGGCGGCGCCGGTGACGCGCTCGGCCAGCGCGGCGGCCGCCTCGTCAAGGCGCTCGAGGCTGAGGTCCTCGGCCCTGCCCAGGTAGACCTTGTGCTTGCGGCCCACGGCCGACCGGTAGGCGACCCAGTAGGCGCCGCCGCGTTGCCGGCGCTCCTTCCGGGCGGTGTAGGCCCCCGCCGGGGACCGGAACGAGAAGGACCGGGCGGCGTCGTCGGCAAGCCAGGCGAACCAGGCCCGCGAGCCGACGGCCAGCCCGGCCGCCCCACTGGCCGCGGTTCCCAGTAGCAGCCCGTCCACCACCGAGGGGATGTGCGGCATCTCCCCATCCGATCCGGCGCCCAGGTACCCAACGTACCCAACAGCCTCCTCATGCTCGACGGTTCGCGAAACCAAGGCAAGTGGGGGGATCTTCTCGGTACCTGCAATGCCGCGGGCCCTGGATGCACCTACGGTGGGGCCGATGGAAGGAAGAGCACGATGACACCGAGTCCTAGTCCGGCGCTGTCTGTCCGTGATCTGGGCAAGCGCTTCGGTGACCGGGTCGCGTTTCAGGACGTCTCCTTTGAGATCGGCCACGGCGAGGTCTTCGGGTTCCTCGGGCCGAACGGGGCCGGCAAGACCACGATGGTGCGGACGCTCGGGACCTTGCTCTCCCCGACCTCGGGGTCGGCGGCGGTGGCCGGAATCCCGCTCACGTCTGAGAACGGCGTGGAGATCCGCCGGCGGATCTCGGTCATGCCCGAGTCGCCGGGCCTGTATCTGCGCCTGAGCGTGACCGAGAACCTCGAATGCTTCGCCGACCTCTACGAGGCGCCCCACCCACGCGATCGGATCGGCCGCGCCCTGCGGGCCGTCAACCTGGCCGACCGGGCCAACGACGCCTGCGGCACCCTGTCCAAAGGGCTCCGTCAGCGGGTCGCCCTGGCCAGGGCGCTGCTCAGCGACCCCCAGGTGCTGTTCCTCGACGAGCCGACCACCGGCCTGGACCCGGCCGCCGCCCGCGACGTCCACGAGCTGATCGACGAGCTCCGCCAGCGCGGGGTGACGATCTTCCTCACCACCCACCGCCTCGACGAGGCCGAACGGCTCTGCGACCGGGTCGCGATCCTGAACACGACGTTGCGGACGATCGGCCGGCCCGACGAGCTCCGCGAGCAGCTGTTCGCCAGGACGCTCACCGTCAGGACCCTCGTCGCGCTCCCCGAGCCTGACCGCGTCTTTGGCGGCCTCCCGGCCGTCGACGGCTGGCACCAGGACGGCCCCGCCGCCTACGTCCTGGCCGTGTCCGACCCGGCCGTCGCCGCCCCGGCCGCTACCCGGGCGCTGGTCGCGGCCGGGGCCGCCGTGCTGTCGATCGGCCAGTCGCACCACTCGCTCGAGGACGTCTACCTTGAGCTGGTCGACCAGGACCAGGAGGCGGGCCAGGGGTGAGCGTGAGCAGGAGGCGCGTGCTGGCCATCTTCCGCAAGGAGCTCCGCGAGTACCGGCGCAACGGCTTCATCGTCCTGACGATGGCGATCATCCCGCTGATCTTCCTCATCCAACCGCTGATCGTCGTCTTCGCCCTGCCCGCTGCGGCAGCGAACGAGCTCACCCACGGGCATCTGCTGCTGTACATGCTGGGCGTCCCGGCGCTGGTGCCGGCGGCGGTCGCCGCCTACGCGGTGGTCGGCGAGCGCCAGCAGGGCACGCTGGAGCCGGTGCTCACCACGCCGATCCGTCGCGAGGAGTTCCTCCTGGGCAAGGTGCTGGCAGCGCTCGTCCCGTCGGTCGCCATCGCGTATGCGGTCTACGCCCTGTTCCTGTTCTGCGTCGAGCTGTTCGCGGACCCGGCCGTGGCGTCGGCGCTCGTCCGGGGCCCAGACCTGGTCGCCCAGGTCATGTTCACGCCGCTCCTCGCCGCCTGGTCCATCTGGGTCGGCATCGCGATCTCCGCCCGATCGGGCGACTTCCGGGTCGCACAGCAACTTGGCACGCTCGCGGGCCTCCCCACGGCCGTGCTGGCGGCGCTCATCGCCTTCGACGTGATCCACGCGACCCTCGGTCTCGCCCTCGGCCTGGGTGCCGCGCTGCTGCTCCTCGACGGACTCGGCTGGCGGGTCACGTCGGCCACGTTCGACCCCGAACGACTCATCACCGGAACCAGGTAGGGAGGATCACCGTGACCAGATCCGGCGTGAAGGCCATCCCCGAAGGGCTGCACACGATCACCCCGCACATCGTCGTCCGAGGCGCGGCGGAGGCCGCGGCGTGGTACACGCGGGCGTTCGGTGCGCACGAGCGAAGCCGCGTGCCGCTACCCGGCGGGAAGCTGATGACCGTGGAGTTGTGGTTCGGCGACTCGGCCGTGATGGTGGCCGACGAGTTCCCGGAGATGGGCGTCGTCTCGCCGCAGACGGTGGGCGGCACGTCCACCGTGCTGCACCTCTACACCGGGGACGTGGACGCCCTCTGGGCACGTGCGGTGGACGCCGGCGCACGGGTGCTGCACCCGCTGCAGGACCAGTTCTGGGGTGATCGCCAGGGACAGCTCATCGACCCGTTCGGGCATCGCTGGGGTCTTGCCACCCATCTGCGGGACGTCCCGCCCGCCGAGATTGCCCGCGCCGCCGCGGCCGCGTTCGGCGGCTAGTCGGAGCGTGGCATGAATCATCTCCCAGCTCGCGGCGTGACAGATCCCACAGGTGGCAGGTCGGTTGGGCGATAGAAGCCCGGGGGGAGCTCCCCGATGTGGGTGAGGGCGTTGACGATCTGGGCGGTGGTGCCCTCGTCGCCGGGGTAGCCGCCCGTGATCTCGACCTCGAGGCCGGGCGCTCCCTCCAGGCGGATCCAGTCGCCGGGATCGGGCAGCTTCCAGGACATCGTGAGCTCGAGGGTGACCGCGCGGCCTCGATCGCAGGACAGCTGGAGCAGCTGGTGCTGGCCGGCGACCAGGCCGTCGTCGCCGGTGACCGGCTCGATGGAGGTGTCCACCCGCTCGACCGGCCAGTCGAGTCCCTCGGCCAGCAGCCGGGCGCTGGCTTCCAGCCCCACGTGACCGACGGTGCCGGCGGCCACCCCGCGCTGGAATGCCTCGGTGGTGAGCCCGTATCCCGTCTTGGCCACCAGTGGCCCCCGCCGCGTGCTGGAGTCGAGGCGGCGGACCACGTGAACGCCGCGGACATCTCGGCAGCCGATGGTCAACGCCAACGGGAGGCGGTCCATCACGAAGCCGGGATTGGCTCCGGTGACTACCGTGGACCGGTCCGCCGCTCTCGCCGCCCGCGCCAGCTCGTCCCGCAGCGGTGGCGGAGGGTCGGCCAGCTCCTCACAGGTCGTGACGACGCGGCATCCCAGCTCCATGGCAAGGATCGCGACCGGCGCGACCAGACTGGCCCGAGAGGAGAAGGCGGCGATGGCCAGATCACCAATTGCCGGCGGCAGCTCGTCCGCCGACCGGAAGGGAGCTCCACCGAAGCGAGCCACCGCGTTCTGGAGCGCCCGACCGCCCGGATCGACGACGGCCGCGACAGAGGTGGCCGCGCCGACGTCCAGCGCCGCCGAGGCGGCGGCCAGCGCCACGGGCCCGGCGCCGATCAACACCAGCCGGCGGCCGTCACCGCGGCCCGCCTCGGGGCCTTTGGGGCCTGCCTGCTCGATCATCGTCACGTCTCCTTGTGCTCAACCCCCGGCGAGGGCGCCCGCTGGATTCCGGACCAGCAGCTGCTCGATGTCGGCGTCGCTCATCCCTTTGCGTCGCATGAGCGGGACCACGTTGCGAAGCAGATGGTCGTAGCCTTCGCCGCCGTACCTCCGCAGCCGCGCCTTGACGCAGATGTCCTGGGAGACGAGCAACTGGCCGGCGTGGCCGCGATCCATCAGGGCGGCCAGGTGGCGCACGCGGATGGCGTCGTTGGGCATGTCGACCTCGGGAGCGGGCGGATAGTAGGACTGCTCCTGACCGAACAGGTCGAGCTCCAGCCAGCAGCCGGTGCGGGCCAGCTCGGCGAAGTCGCGCTCGGCGAACAGCGTCCGGTCGAGGTGGCAGATGACCAGGCGCCGCGGGTCGCCGCCGGCCTCGAGGACCCGCCCGACCACGTCCAGCGGCGCTGCCGGACTCCGCCCCGGATGCACGAGCAGGGCCAGGCCAGTTGCCCGCTGGGCGGCGACGGCGGCCCGCAGCACCTTGGCCTCCTGCGGGTGCACCGGCCAGTCGAGGCCGATCTCGCCGATCACTCCCGCGCGGACGCCGGTCCCATCCACCCCGTCGGTGGCGTCGCGCACCATCGCGTCGGCGATCGCCTCCTCGGCCGCCGCCGCCACCCAGGGCGGGTGGTAGCCGGCGGTGTAGTGGCCGCAGCCCATGACCACATGGACCCCGGCGGCGACGGCGATACGCACAAGACCGGCGGGGTCGCGCCCGAGGTCGGCGCAGGTCGCGTCGACGATGCAGCCGCCACCGGCGGCGCGGAACCGGGCCATCTCCTCGACGGCGTCCTCGACGCTGGTCAGGCGGAGGTTGTCACGGTAGAGATGCTCCAGACGCCGCACGTCGTGGTAGTTGTCCAGCCGGATCTCCTCGGTCCAGCGGTCGCGGTCGGCGACCGTCGCCGTCGCCGACCGCCGCCCGCGGGCAAGGTCGACCAGGAGATGCTCGTGCGGCTGCGTCGCCCCGAGCGCCGCCGGATCGACCGGGCCGAGCACGGTCTGCACGATGCCAGCCCGCTTGCCGCCGACAGCCGTGGCGTCGGTCACGAGCTCCCGTAGCTCCCCTCGTTGAAGGGATCGACCACGCGCACGTCGAGGCCGGCCGCCTTGACGCTGGCCACACCCTGGTGCGTCGTCAGCCAGGTGGTCGGCGCGGGCGTCAGCGTGCGGCCGTCGAACAACAGCCGCCCGCCGCCAACGGTCGCGCACACGGTGCCGTCGTCGGTGGTCACGATCACGTCGGCGTCGGCGCCGGCGCCCAGGTGCCCCTTGTCCGGGAGGCCGAGGTAGCCGGCGGGGACCCGGCTGGCCTTGCCGACCACGTCGGCCATGGACAACAGCCCCATCGACACCAGCTGGTAGCCGCGTCGCAGGATCTCGTTTCGCGGGATGCCGCCGCCGTCGCTGGCCAGCGCGGTCACTCCTGGCGATCCGTCGGTGCGACGGGCGGAGGCGAGCAGCACGGCGGCGAGCGGCTGGTTCACCTTGAAGCTGACCCCGACGTTGGTGCCGTTGCGCCGCCAGTACCCGACGCCCTCGGCCCCATCGCCGAAGGCGACCGTGGTCTCCCCGGGCACGTGCACGAGCGCATAGCCGTCGGCGATGGCCAGTTCCAAGCCGGCCTCGGTCGGCTCGTACCCGCCGCCCTGCAACGCCCGCCGGGTGGCGGCGCTCTCCGGCCGGCCCTGTCGGCACCGCCCCCAGGTGCCGTTGATCTGGGACAGGTAGGACTCGCTGAACACCCCGGCGCTGTCCTGGAGCAGCTCGACGATCCGCATCGCCTCTCGCTCCGGCCGGTCGACGCGGCCGCGGCAGTAGGCGTTGACGTGCGGGAGGTGCAGGGGAGCGCCGTCCCTGAGCTGGAGGGCCTCGGTGAGCCCTTCGAAGTCGCCGATCGTGGTGGTGGTGCCGCAGTGGAACGCGATCCACACCCGCTCCTCGGAGGCCTGCTGGATGGCGGTGGCGGTGGCGCCAGGGGTGAGGGGGAAGTGGCCG
>DATENJ010000624.1:0-4257 GCA_035275125.1 Actinomycetes bacterium
CGGCGCCCGGGCCGAGCACGCTGGCGCCCCCCGCGACCGGCTCGCCAACGGTCACGTCGTAGCGGAACACGAACCGGGCCAGCCGCTCGGCCAGGGCCGGGGCGGCGGCCGCGTCGGTGTCGAGCAGGACGCCGCCGTCCAGCACGGCCAGGCGGAAGGCGAACTCGATCTTGCCCTTGGGCGACAGCAGCAGCGCCTGGGTGGCGTCGCCGGGAGCCAGGCCGAGGGTGTGCTGGGTGCAGACGGCGTGGAGATAGGCCAGCACGCCGGTCCCCGAGAGGGGGACCGAGGCCAGGTCGGGCCGGTCGACGACGCAGGTCAGGGCGGACATGCCCCCATGGTAGCGATACCCGTTTGCGGTCCGGATCGGCGTATGGCTAACTGGGATCACGCGAGAAGGGAGGTGGTCCAGCTGTCAGAACCGGTACGGACCCGTGAGGTGACTGCCCGGTAGGGCGACTCAGCCTCGATGTGGGGAATGGATCACCCCCGGAATCCAAACAGATCACCGAACCCAGGGAGCCTCGGCCTGGTCCGACCGAGGAGGCACCGCTCGCCAGAGCCGAGTGCCAACTCCCTGGGTCTTTCCTGTCCGGAGCGGCCCGCTCAGTCCTTGAGCAGGCGGTAGACCACGTAGACGGCGAACACGCCCGCGGCGGTCAGCATCGCCACCAGCAGGGCCGTGTACCAGAACTCCAGGGTCATAGGCCCAGCGTATCAGGCGTCCACCCGGACGCCGGCCGCGCGACCACTGAGCACGACCGTCCCCGGGCGGGTGTCGACCCGCTCGAGGCGCACCCCGGCCGGCAGGTCGGGCAGCGGCACCTCGAAGGTGAACTGGGAGGCCAGCAGGTCCTCCACTGACGGGTCGACGCGGCCCTGGTCGCCCAGCCGGATCTCCTTCGGCGTGAAGGTGACCCGGCCGTCGCGGGCCCCCAGCTCGCCGGTGACCTGCGCCTCCAGCGTCTGGCCGAGGAGCGGCACCTGGGCCCGGAGCTCGACCCCGTCCTCCTTGACGGCCAGCGCCCCGCCCTGGAGCCGGTCGGCCAGCAGCCGGTTGATCTCGGCCTCGGTCAGCTCGATGGTGCCGTCGGCCCGGTCGACGGTGATCCGGCCCGGGTCGCCCAGCAGGACGTCACGGGGCACCCGGACGCCGTGCAGGGTGAGCTTGAGCTGGGCGGCGTTGATCCCTCTGGCGGTGGCGTCGGTGGCGGCCAGGTCGATGGTCGAGAACCGCCCGGTCGCCAGGTGGGGCAGGAACGGGACGTCGCGGACCTGCACCACCGGCCGCCGGCCGAGGTCGTACTCGCGCTGGAGGGCCTCGGTGACCCGGTCCTCGAAGACCCGGGCGGCGGCGAAGTCGGCGGCGGCGCCGAGCAGGAGCAGGACGACGACGGCGATCAGCAGCTTGCGCATGAGGCCGCCCAGGTTGCCACGTGCCGGTGACGTCGAGCCAGCACCGGCCGGCTCAGCCGCCGGAGAACGGCGGCAACAGGGCCAGCTCGGCCCCGTCGGGGACGGCGGCGGCCGGGTCGCGCCAGCGCTCGCCGTCCACCAGCACGCTCGAGTAGCCGAGTACGGCCACGAAGCGGTCGCCGAAACGGTCGCCGAGCTCGTCGAGGATGGCCTGGAGGGGCGCCGCCGGGGCCTCCACCTCTGGCACCCCGGCCGCCTCCCGGAGGGCGGCGAACAGTCGGATCCTGACCATGTCGCTATGGTAGGGTGCGCGGCCGTTCGCTGCGGCCGCGGGGGAAACCAGACTCGGAGGAGACCAGGTGGCCGAGCTCGCCTGCCTGACCGGCCGGGCCGGGGGGGCGAAGGAGGTCCTCCCCGCCCTGGAGTACCTGGCCCACCCCGTGGCCACGCTGCCCCTTGACGAGGCCAGCATGGCGGCCGCGACGGCCAAGGAGCTGGTGGTGGTCGACGCCACCCGCGACCTGTCCCGCGCCCAGGCCCTCTGCCGAGCGCTGCGAACCGGCGGCGACCACCTGGCCATCCTGGTCGTGATGCCCGAGGCCGGGCTGGCCGGGCTCCAGCGCGACTGGGGGGCCTCCGACTTCCTGCTTCCCTCGGCCGGTCCGGCCGAGGTCGAGGCCCGGGTGCGGCTGCTCACCCAGCGACCGCTGGTGGCCGACCCGGACGCCGCCATCCGCGTCGGCGACCTGGTCGTCGACCCCGTCTCCTACCAGGTCCGCCTCCGGAGCCGGCCGCTCGACCTGACCTACAAGGAGTTCGAGCTGCTGCGGTTCCTGGCCGCCCGACCCGGCCGGGTCTCGACCCGGGCGCAGCTCCTCCAGGAGGTGTGGGGCTACGACTTCTTCGGCGGCACCCGCACCGTCGACGTCCACGTCCGCCGCCTCCGGGCCAAGCTCGGTCCCGAGCACGAGTCGATGATCGCCACTGTCCGTGGCGTCGGCTACAAGCTGCTGCCGGCCGACCAAGCCAGGGCGGAGCGCGAAGCCGGACAGTAACGAAGTTCTCAAGGGGCCCTCTCGACCGGCCGACTATCTCCAATGTCCGGTCCCCTGTCCGCTTCCCCAGGAGGGCGCCCATGTTGGTCCGCCGCCTGCTCATGCCGTTCGTGCTGGTCACCGGGATGCTCGCGGTGACAGTGCCGGCAAGTGCCGGTCCTCGCACCGACGCGTCGTTCGTCCGCGCAACCAACGCCGACCGTCGCGAGGAGGGCCGCAAGGCGATGGCCAGCTCGCGTACCCTCGCCAAGCTGGCCCGGTCACACTCGGTGGCCATGGCCCGCAAGTCGGCCCAGCGCTACGGCGGGCGCTGCGACGCCCGTGCCCTGTGGCACAACGACATCTCCAAGTCCACCAACCACTGGGTCTGGCTGGGCCAGAACGTCGGCTGCGGCTCGATGGGCTCCGACGGGGTCGCCGCCTCGGTCCGCCGGATCCAGGACGCCTTCATGCGCTCCCCCGGCCACCGGCGCAACATCCTGTACCGCAAGGCCAACCTGTTCGGCGTCGGCACCTACATCAAGGACGACATCATCTGGGTCACGGTCAACTTCGAGCAGACAACCCCCGGCTGGGGGTAGCAGCGCGGTATCCTTTGACAGCGCGCCGGTGGCGATGGCACCATCGGCGCGCTCTGTCGTGGGCCGCTAGCTCAGTTGGTAGAGCACCCGGCTTTTAACCGGGGTGTCGTCGGTTCGAGGCCGACGCGGCCCACCCCGCAACTGAGCCGGGCCCCCATCGTCTAGTGGCCTAGGACACCACCCTTTCAAGGTGGCGACGCGGATTCGAACTCCGCTGGGGGCACGCAGAAGACCACCAAGCGTGGTCCCGTGGAGCAGCTTGGCTGTGCTCGCCGCCCTGTCAAGGCGGAGGTCGCGGGTTCAAATCCCGTCGGGACCGCTCGGACCGAGGCCACAAGCCCCGGTCCCCCGGGCAGGTAGCTCAGTCGGTAGAGCGTGCGGCTGAAAACCGCAAGGTCGGCGGTTCGATCCCGTCCCTGCCCACCACATCGGCACAGGATTCAGGCGACGCCGTCCCACCAGTTGAGCACGCGGAGGGCGCGGAGGGTGTTCCAGCGGCTCGGTGTGCCCACGCCGCCCTCGAGGTCGAAGTGGACGCGACCCGGGTGGATGCGGTCGAGCAGCCAGCGGCCGTCGGGCTGCCGCTTCGATCGCACGACCTCAACGGCCTCGGCCATCCGGGGATCCGGGTCCGCGCCCGACCAGCGGAAGTAGTCGAGCGCGCGCAGCACGTCGTAGTGCCAGTAGTAGGGGAAGGCGAACTCGAGATATGCCGGGTCGACGACCTCGCCGGTGCTCTTGCGGCGGAACAGGGCCCGCTCGAGCAGGTACTCCTCCCCGCCGCGGCGGGCCGTCCGTACCTCCGCGGACCCGCCGCTGGCTCGCTCGAGCTCGAGCAGCCCGTCGAGCACGTTGACCGTGGTGTCGAACGAGGAGCGCACGGACCCGTTCTCGGCCTCGCAGTTCCAGCCGCCGTCGTCCAGCCGCTCGCCCAGGATCCGCTTGACGATCGCCGCGGCATCGACCCCGAAGTACGCCCCGGTCTCGATCGTCCGGCCGTTGATGCACGGCTCCACCTCACCGTCGAAGTACCGCTGCCCGGCGTTCTCCCACCGTCCGTTTTCGGCGACGAGCGCGACGGCCCGACAGGCCGCCTCGGACGCCGGGTCGAGCCCGAAGATCTGCAGGGTCTGCAGGGTGTGCATCGTGGTCGTCCAGGGCTGGCCCGGTTCCTCGCCGGTGTAGTGCGCCGGGAACAACGCCCC
>DATENJ010000625.1:0-6459 GCA_035275125.1 Actinomycetes bacterium
CCGAAGCCGACCAGCAGGTCGGCTCGACCGCCGCCTGGCTGCGGAACCGGCTGCGGCTGGGCGCCGGGGCGGCCAGTAGTTCGGTGCGGACCGCCCGGGCCCTGTTCCGCGGCCCCCTGACCCAGACCGCGGCCGCCCTGACCGATGGGGCCATCTCGGTCGCCCATGCCCGGGTCCTGGCCCACGGCACCCAGGATCTCCCTGATCACCTGGCCAGCGAGGCTGAGCCGGTGCTGGTGGAGGCGGCGGGTCGGTTGGACCCGCCGCGGCTGCGGCGGGTCCTGGGGCATCTGCGGCTGGTCGCCGACCCCGACGGCTGCGAGCGGGCCAACGAGCAGCGGCATGGGCGGCGGGGCCTGTGGCTGACCCCGACCTTCGACGGCATGGTGGCCCTGGACGGGCTGCTGGAACCCGAAGCCGGCCAGACCCTCCTGGCCGCGTTGGAACCGCTGGCCCGCCCGGCCGACGCCCAGGACAACCGGAGCGGCAGCCAACGCACCGCCGACGCCCTGGCCGAGTTGGCCCGCCGCGCCCTTGAGGGTGGCCGGCTGCCCCAGACCGGTGGGGTCCGGCCCCAGCTGGCGGTGGTGGTGGATCTGGACAGCCTCCTCGGCCGCCCCGGCACCTTGGGCGGTGAGGTCGGTGGGGCGGGACCGTTGGATCCCGAGGCGTGCCGCCGCCTGGCCTGCGACGGGGCCATCACCCGGGTCCTGGTCACCCGCCACCACCCAGAACCCACTCACCTCCCTGATAGCGACCACGACCACCACCGCGACCCCAACCAAAGCCCCCGCGCCAAGGCACCACTGGGGACAAACGACCCCAGCGCCCATCCACCACCAGTCGCCAGCGATCCCAACGGTGCGGAAGGGCTGAGGGAGCGGCTCCAGGCCGCCATGGCGCTGCTGCCGCCGATCCTGGGCGGAGCCCCCACCCAGCCGCTGGATGTCGGGCGGACCAGCCGGGTCGTCCAGCCCGCCCAACGCACCGCCCTGGCCGTCCGCGACGGCGGCTGTGTCTTCCCCGGCTGCGCCCGGCCGCTGGCCTGGTGCGAAGCCCATCATCTGCTCCACTGGCTCCACGGCGGCCCGACCGATCTGGCCAATCTGGCCCTGCTGTGCCGGGCCCATCATCGAGCGGTCCATGAGGGGGGCTGGCACCTGGCCCGCGGCCCCGACGGCAGCCTCGCCGCCACCCCACCCAACCGACCCTACCGACAACCTGCCAGCACTCACCGACGAGACCCCACCGCCGCCTAATTAGCCTGCCGGCAGCTTGGCTCGCCCCGGCCTTCCCGCTCCCGCTTCTAGCTGTCCTGCTCGGCGACGCGGAGGACGACCTTGCCGGGCGCGTGGCTCCCCTGGACGTGCTCGAACGCGGCACGGGCGGCACTGAGCGGGAACACCTCGTCGATACTCACCCGCAAATCGCCGCGATCGGCCAGCCGGGCCACCTCGACGAGCTGCTCGCGGTTCGGCTCGACCACAAAGTACACCGCAGCGATGCCGCGTCCCGCCGCGGCCTCCGCCGGCGGCTCGCTGGCGATCGACACCAGCCTGCCGCCTGGGCGCACCACCGCCGGCGAGCGCTCGAGCCGGTCCCCTCCGGCGGTGTCAAAAACAAGGTCGACGGGCTCGATGAGATCCTCAAAGCGGGCCGAAGCATGATCGATGACCTGGTCGGCCCCGAGCTGAAGGGCGGCCCCGACCTTGGCGGTCGAGGCAGTCCCGATCACCACAGCCCCCCTCCAGTGGGCCAACTGCACCGCGAAGCCGCCCACCCCGCCAGCCGCGCCATGGATCAGCACCCGCTGCCCGCCGGCAAGCCGGCCGTGATCGAACAGCCCCTGCCAGGCGCTGAGCGCCGCCAGCGGAATCGCGGCGCTCACCACATGCCCCAGCGTGCCAGGCTTGGGGGCCAGGAACGCGCCCGGAACCACCGCATAGTCCGCCGCCGCACCGTCACGGTCGAACCCCGTCAGCGCATAGACCGCCTCGCCGACCTGAACGCCGTCGACGTCGCGGCCCAGCGCAGCGACCACACCGGACAGCTCGTAGGACGGTGTGGCCGGCAGCCGATCTACGGGCCAGTCCAGCTCGCCGCGAGTGATCGCCGCCGCGTGAACCCGCACCAGAACCTCGCCGGCGCCAGGTGCCGGGGTGTCCAACTCCTGCAGCACCAGCCCCGCCGCCCCGTCGGGCGTCAGCAACCGGACCGCTCGCATCACGCTCCACTCCCCGCCTAGTGATCCTCGTCTCTTCGACGCCGCGTGCCCCATGTCCAGCACCATACCGCCCAGCTGCATCCCGATCGTGTGCCAGAAACCCATCCATGTCCAAGGTGGCCACCCACAGAGACCCCTTCGTTCCGTCATCCCGCGTCGCAGCTGCTGCCGTCGGTGCTCAGACTGTTGAGCAACTGCCCGCAACAGCGCGGGACGCGGCCCACCGCGCCGCAGCAGGTCCTGGTCAGCGCCAGCATGACGGGGCTGACAACAGGCCTGTACAGGGACGTCGTCGCCGGTGCCTGGCGCAGGACCGCGATCTCGACGTCTTGGCGTGCGCGCTTCGGAGTGGGGGTGCGTAAGTCGGATGTGGGGTGGTGAGCTGGGGTTCGGGATCGTGGTCGGGATCCTGGTGCTCGTGCTCCACATACTGAGGACCTGCGGTGCTGTCGAAGGCTGGCCTCCCCCACGCTGGTGGCTGACAAGGTCTACAGCAGCCGGGCCAACCGGGCGGGGCTGCGCGCCCGCAAGATCCCGAACACCATCCCGGAGCGCGACGACCAGCGTGCCCATCGCCGGCGGCGCGGCCGGCTAGGCGGTCGGCCGCCGGCGTTTCGTCCCGAGCGGTATCGCTGCCGCAACCAGGTCGAGCGAGAGTTCAACCGGAGCAAGCAGCTGCGGGCGAAGGCGACCCGCTACGACAAGCTCCAATGCCGGTTCGAGGCCACCCTGACGGTGGCCTCGATCCTGGACTGCCTCCGCGCCAGCCCAGACCGGCCCAAGCGCACGCGCCCGATGGCTGGCTGGACCCGCCGACTCCACAGCCACCAGCACCCGACAGGCCCGCCAACACCCTCAGGCGTCGAACGCGGTCTCGTAATGGCAGACCCGCTCATCAAATCGGATGAGCACCTTGCGGGCCTCCCCAGCAACGACGGCGGTTTCGTAGTCAGGCCCGGCGAAGCTACGGATGGCGTCCAGGTCGTCGAAGAGCGTCAAGGACACAAACTCGGTCTCCTCACTGAGGGTCCGCCGCAGCAGCCGCGCCCCCCGGAAACCCGGAACCTGCCGCAGGGTGACCATGACCTCGGAGCGATAGTGCTGCTCATAGCGATCTGCCTGGTCAGCGCGCGTCCAGCCTCGCCACATCCGTGTGATCAAGACAGTCTCCTCTCAGCACAGGCCAAGCATCATCACGCTACCCAATCCGCCAAACCAGGATGCTGGTCCAAACCAGGCTCGACAGCGAACAGCCCAAGCTCAGCTTCGAGAAACACGCCCTCGTACTCCAGCCGTAGATCGACCTGGCTGGTCAGGTGGGGCCAGGACGGACGAGCAGACCAGGGCGGTCACCGTTGATCATCTGGTGCTGTGACGACATCCAGAGATCAGACGGTGGCCGCAGGCCACAAACCATGAAGATCACGATCTACGGCTGGAGTACTAACCGACCAGCATGGCAGGACGGCAATGAACCGCTGGCCGCCGAACCCCGATCACGGGCCGATCCACTACCCAGTTCCCGCACTGGCCCCCCGGACGCAACCTGGGCCACCGCGCCAGGCGACCGCATGGGCCGAACAACCCCCGACCTACCGTGCCAGGCGGCTGCATGGGCCCCAATGACCCCGGGGCCGGACGACCGACGACACCCAGTGCTCGAGACCACCGCGACCACCGCAGCACGCGTTCAGCCCCGGTGGCCCCAGAACAGGATGCGTTTGAACGGGTAGGGGTACGGCCGGGTGTCCTCCAGGTGGGGCAGGAGTCGTTCGCGGTAGGTGGCTAGGAACTCGGTGAACAGCTCCTCCGGCATGCGGGCCTGGTAGTCGGTGAGCAGGGTGCCTCTGACCCACTCGACCACGTCGTCGCGGGCGGCCAGGTGGTGCAGGTACACCTGGAGCCGGACGTGCTGGTCGGGTAGGCCGAGGCGGTCGAGCAGCAGGGCGTACCACTCCGGCTCCCGCACTGGCGACTCGCGGTGGTAGCCCTTTAGCGCCGTCCGGAACGGCTCGGTGCCGGCGACCTCGGCCGCGACCATGTGCGAGGGATGGTCGTGGTTGGCCGGCATCTGCACGGCCAGCTGCCCGCCGGGGTTGAGGCCGGCGACCAGCCGCCCCAGCAGCCCCTCCTGGTCGGGCAGCCAGTGGAGGGCGGCGTTGGAGAAGACCACGTCCCAGCCGCCGTCGGTGAAGTCGGCGATGTCGCCCTGCGCGAACCGGAGACCGTCGACGGCCAGCCCGGCCGCCCGCTCCAGCATGGCCGGCGAGCTGTCGAGGCCGAGCGTCTCGGCGGCCTCGAGGTGCCGGTGGAGCTGGGCGGTCAGGGCCCCGCCGCCGCAGCCAAGGTCGACCACCCGGCCACCGGGCACGGGGCGGACCAGCGACAGCAGGTCGTGGAAGGGGGCGGTCCGCTCGGCCGCGAACCGCTCGTACCGCGCCGGGTCCCAGGTGTCCACGGCCGCCATCCAAGCCGCCCGGCCGCCGGCCGTCAACGCCGCCGGCGGCTCAACCAGCCCCGCCGGAACCCGATAGCACAGGTAGGAATCGGTCCGAGCCGGGAGCTGGAGTGCGGATGTCGGTGAAGGGGTATCTCGCCCTGCTGGTCGGGGTGTTCGTCGCCGCCCTGGCGGTGGTCACCGTGACTCAGCGGGCCACCGCCGGCGCAAGCTCGCCCATCCTGGTGCCGGTCCTGGTCACGTTGGGCGCGGTCGCGCTCGCGACGCTGCTCGTCCGCCTCGTCCTGCGGGACATCGCCCGGCCCTTCCACGCGGCCGGGGTCAACATCAGGAGCAACGCCGACCAGTTGTCGGCCGTCGTCCAGCGGCTGGCCGCCACCACCGCCGAGCAGTCCAGCGGGGTCGCCGAGACCTCGGCCACCATGGAGGAGCTGGCCAGGGCGGCCGCCTCCATCGCCGAGACGGTCGACCGGGTCGCCACCCAGGCCGACACCACCCGCAACAACCTGGAGCAGGCCCAGTTCGACATCCGGGCCTCGGGTGAGCGCACCCTGGCCCTGGCCGACCGGGTGGGCGAGGTCGGGGTCACCATTGCCTTGATCAACGAGATCGCCGACCAGACCAACCTCCTGGCCCTCAACGCCGCCATCGAGGCGGCCCGGGCGGGCGACGGCGGGCGCGGGTTCGCGGTGGTCGCCGACGAGGTGCGCCGCCTGGCCGAGCGCTCCAAGGCGTCGGCGGCCGACATCGCCAAGGTGATCGAGGGAGCCCAGGCGGAGACCAACGCCACCGTGGTCAACATGGAGCGGAGCGCCCGCCAGATGCAGGAGGGCCTGAGCCTGCTCGGCGAGGTGGCCGACGCCACCGCCCGGGTCCGGCTGACCACCCAGCAGCAGCGCTCGGCCACCGAGCAGGTCGTGGTCACCATGGAGCAGATCTCCAGTTCCAGCGGGCAGGTCTCGGCCACCGCCCAGCAGATCGCGGCCTCCGCCGGCGAGCTGGCCTCGCTGGCCGCCGACCTGGATCACACCGTCGACACCTCCGGCGAACGACGCTGAGGCGACGATGACCCGCGCGATCCTGCTCCCGGTCGGCCCGGACTGGTACGCGCTGCCGCCGGTGGCCCTCCAGGAGGTGGTCGCCGGCCCGGTCGTCACCGACGTGCCGATGGCCCCGGCGACGGTCAGGGGGCTGTTCAACGTCCGCGGGCAGATCGTCCCTTTGCTCGACACCGGCGCCCTGCTCGGCCTCGAGCCGACGGCCGCGTGCCCGTTCGCGGTCGTGGTCCAGACCGCGCACGGGCCGGCCGGGCTGGCCGTGACCGGGATGCCGGAGCCGGCCGAGCTGGCCTGGCTGGTCGGCCCCACTCGGGCCAGGGGAACGGTTGGCGCCTACGCCGCCGGGGAGCGGGTCGCGGTGATGCTGGACCCGCTGGCCCTGATGGCCCAGCTCCACCCGCCGGGAGGGAGATGAGGTGGAGGTCACCGGCCAGGAGGCGCGCTTCCGGGCCATGTTCGCCGAGGAGGCCGAGGGGAGGCTGGCCACCCTGAGCGAGCTGCTGCTGGAGCTGGAGCGCGACGGCGAGGACCAGGAGCTGCTCTCCTCGGTATTCCGCGAGGCCCACACCCTGAAAGGGGCGGCCGCGGTGGTCGGCCTGGCCGACGTCCTGCGGGTCGCCCACGCCATGGAGGAGGTCCTCGAGGGCCTGCGCCGCGGCGATCCCGCCACCCCCGCGGCCGTCGACGCCCTGCTCGGCGCCGTCGACGGCATACGCGAG
>DATENJ010000626.1:0-2006 GCA_035275125.1 Actinomycetes bacterium
TGGCCGCCTCGGCCGCGGCCAGGCCGGTGCGGCGGCGCAGGTAGGCGGCGGTGGTCTCCTCGCCCAACGGGTCGGGCTCCTGGGCCAGGTAGCCGACGTTCAGCCCAGGCGGCGAACGCTCGACCGTCCCGGCGGTCGGGACCTCCAGCCCGGCGAGGCAGCGCAGCAGGGTCGACTTGCCGGCGCCGTTGCGGCCGAGCATGCCGATGTGGCTGGTCCCGTCCACGACCAGGTCGACCGAGTCGAGCACGACCTGCGCGCCGCGGACCACGGTGAGACCCCGAGCGGCGAGCATGCCCCAGCCTGGCACGGGTCGGGGGCCGCCCGCAGGCGGAATACCGAGCTCGAGGGCTGTGGACAACCAGGCTCGCCCCGCTCGCGGTTGGGCTACGCTCCCCCACCGGGGGACTCGGCACCCAGGCCGAGGGTTCGGGCGCGGGCCCTGGCCCGGGCGAACAGGCTGGCGACCCGGCGGGGCCTGGGCTTGGTGACCGGCTTCGGGTCGGGCGGGGCGTCGGCGACCTGGCGGGCGGGCGTGGCGGCGGCACGGGTCTCCTGGAACAGGCGAACCGGGATGAGGGCGTGGCGCATGAGGGCTCCTCGCTGGCGTGACCTCGCTGTCTGTCCGCTCAGCATGACCTGCGGGTTCGTGGCTGACGGTGCCGCCGGTCACCGGTCGGGTGTGACGTCCGGCACGCCCCGAGGCTTCATCCGATCCTTGCCCCGGTGTAACCCGATCGCAACCGCCGCCGGGCAGCCTTTGTGAACGTACGCACATGCGTCGACACCAACATTGGAGCGATTTCACCTGATGACCACCAGCCGACCCGCGATCGAGAACTACCTGATGGACATGGACGGGGTGCTGGTCCACGAGGAGCGGCTGATCCCCGGGGCCGACCTGTTCGTCAAGCGCCTCCAGCGGACCGGGCACCGGTTCCTGCTGCTGACCAACAACAGCATCTACACCCCGCGTGACCTGGCCGCCCGCCTGGCCCTGACCGGCCTGGAGGTGCCGGAGACGGCCATCTGGACCTCGGCCCTGGCCACGGCCAGGTTCCTCGACACCCAGCGGCCCCAGGGGACGGCCTATGTGCTCGGCGAGGCCGGGCTGACCACCGCCCTGCACCAGGTCGGCTACGTGCTCACCGAGCGCGAGCCCGACTACGTGGTCGTCGGCGAGACCCGGGCCTACAGCCAGCAGGCGATCACCAGGGCGATCCGCCTCATCGCCGCCGGGGCCCGCTTCATCGCCACCAATCCCGACCCGACCGGTCCCTCCCCCGCCGGGCCGCAGCCGGCCACCGGGGCGGTGGCCGCCCTCATCTCCAAGGCCACCGGGGTCCGCCCCTACTTCGTCGGCAAGCCCAACCCGCTGATGATGCGCGAGGCCCTTCGGGCCATCGACGCCCACACCGACTCCACGGTGATGATCGGCGACCGGATGGACACCGACATCGTCGCCGGGATCGAGGCCGGCCTCCAGACCATCCTCGTCCTGTCCGGCATCACCGGCCGCGAGGAGGCCCAGCGGTTCCCGTTCCTGCCCACCCGGATCGTGGACTCGGTGGCCGACCTGGTCGACGGTGTGCCCGACCCGGGTGCCGGGGACCAGGCCCAGCCGGGGATGACCAGCCCCGAGTCGTAGCCGGCGCTCCTGGGCGCGAGCTCAGCTGGGGCGGTCGAGCCAGAACGGGCTGGCGTAGGCGATGGCCCGGCCCTGGCCGACCCACTCGCCGGTGGTCCGGGGGTCGGGTGGCTCGGCCGGGTCGGTGACCCGCAGCACCACCCAGTCGCCGTCGGCCGGGTCCAGGTCGAGCTCGAGGGATACCACCGGCTCGCCCGGGCCGGGCAGGGCGACCTCGACGGCGGCGGCCTGGGCCGGCAGCCGCTTCCCGGGCCGCAGCACCTGGAGGCCGAGCCGCCGGCCCTCCCAGGCCTCGCCCCGGTCAAGGTCGACCTCGATCTGCACCGGGCCGCCGGGGTGGGCCACGGCGGTGCCCATG
>DATENJ010000627.1:0-3543 GCA_035275125.1 Actinomycetes bacterium
CAGCCGCTCCCTGATCTCGTCCGGCGACGGGAAGTACCAGTCCGGATTGAAGCACGCCACGGCGGTTCGGCCGCAACCACGCCGGCCGCCGCAACGACACGCCGCACGTTGCCGGCGCCGCCGCATTGCGCCACCAGCACGCCGCCCGGACGCAGCAACCCCGCGAGTCGCTCGAACAGCCGGTCCTGGTCCACGATCCAGTGCAGTGCCACGGTCGAGAAGACCGCGTCCACCGGCTCGGGCAGGCTGAGGTCGAGAAGATCCGAGTGAATCACGGTGGTGCCGGCGGGAAGCGTTCCCCGGGCCGCCCGCACCATGGCGGGGTCGGCGTCGACGGCGATGGCCCGGCCCGCCGGCAGCCGCTCCAGGAGGCGGGCGGTGGACCCGGCCGGTGCCGCAGCCCGCGTCCAGGGCGGTCTGGCCGGGGCGTAGGCCCAGCTCGGCCACGGCGGCCGCATAGGACGGGTCGTCGTCGGGGAAATGCCGCTCCCAGCCCGCCGCCCGTGGGGCGAAGAAGGCGCGGGTCTCGGCCAGCTGCACCGCCGGGCCGAGGCGGGCGGCCACGACCGGGTCCATGCGCCGGATCACCGGCCAGGCGGGGTCGTGGAGGTCGACGACCACGTCGGCGGTGTGCTCGGGGTCGACCTCGGTGAGGTACCGGGCGCCGGCGCCAGCCCGGTCCTGGCTCCCGTCCGCGGCCCGGCCGGCGGCGCCCTCCCGCAGGAACACGACCAGCTCCCAGGCGCCAAGGAACTCGGGATGCTGGAGGAAGCGGCCGTCCACCAGGACCAGGTCGTCGCCGGGCTCGGCGCGGTGGACGAGTGGTGCCGCGCCCGGCCCGGCCGGGTGGAGCAGACTGCCGGCGTCCAGGGTCACGCGGCGGCAGCGGCGGCCACGGCCGGTGAGCGCGCGACCGAGGTCGTCGGCGAGCGCCCGGGTCGCGGGACCGGTGAGGCCGTCGACCGCGACGTGGAGCGGCGGAGCCCGGTCCAGGGTGGCGACGGCGTCGGCGAGCGCCTCCACCACCTGAGCACGCCGGTTCGCTCGCTCGGCTTCGACCGTCGGGGTCATCCCTCATTCCCGCGAGTTGCAGTTGCGGCCAGTACAGCGAGTATAGCGCGCGGAAGCTGCATGACATGCTAGGATTTCCAGCAAATGCCAACCTATCGAATCGGCCAGGCGGCCGAGCTCCTCGGGGTGAGCGTGGACACGGTCCGCCGCTGGGCGGACGCCGGCCGCCTGGGGACGACGCGGACCGTTGGCGGCCAGCGGATGGTCGACGGGGCCGCCCTGGCCGAGTTCATGACCGGCCACTGGCACCTGCCCGGCCCCGACGAGGTGATCGCCCAGTCGGCCCGCAACCGCTTCCAGGGGATCGTCACCCGGGTGGTCAAGGACGACATCGTGGCCAAGGTTGAGCTCCAGGCCGGCCCGTACCGGGTGGTGTCGCTGATGACCAGGGAGGCCGCCGACGAGCTCCACCTGGCCCCCGGTGTGCTGGCCGTGGCTGCCGTCAAGGCGACCAATGTGGTGGTCGAGCTGCCGTCGCCGACTCGTGCTTGAACCCCGTCCCAGATAGAGGAGGCCTCATGCTTCGGTCCCGCATCCGCCTGACCGCCGTGCTCGCGGTGGCGGCGCTCGCGCTCGCCGCCTGCGGTGGGAGCGACGACGACTCGGGCGGGAGCTCGAGCGCGGCCTCGGCGAGCGAGATCAAGGTGTTCGCGGCCGCGTCGCTGACCGCCGCCTTCACCAAGATCGGCGACGACTTCAGCGCCGCCAACGGCGGCACCAAGGTGACCTTCAACTTCGCCGGCAGCCAGGCCCTGGCCACCCAGATCCAGCAGGCCGCCCCGGCCGACGTGTTCGCCTCGGCCGACATCCCGAACATGGACAAGGTCAAGGACCTCGTCAACACCCCCCAGAACTTCGCCAGCAACCTGCTGGCCATCGTGGTCGAGAAGGGCAACCCCAAGGGCGTCAAGGGCCTCGAGGACCTGGCCAGCCCCGACCTGAAGGTGGTGCTGGCGGCCGAGGAGGTCCCGGCCGGCAAGTACGCCAAGCAGATCCTCGACAAGGCCGGGGTCAGCGTCACCCCGGTGTCGCAGGAGGACAACGTCAAGGCGGTCGTGACCAAGGTGTCGCTGGGCGAGGCCGACGCCGGGATCGTGTACGTCACTGACGTGAGCGCGGGCGGGGACAAGGTCGAGGGCGTCGACATCCCCGAGGACCAGAACGTGACCGCCACCTACCCGATCGCCACCGTCAAGGCGAGCAAGGCCCAGGACAAGGCGCAGGCGTTCATGGACCTCGTCCTGTCGGCCGAGGGTCAGCAGGTCCTCAAGGAGTACGGGTTCCTCCCGCCCCCCACCACATGACCACCACCGCCCGGCGACGCCGGGCGGCCACTCCGAGGGCCGGGGCGCCGATCGGGTTCGTCGTCCTGGCCGCCCTGGCGGTCGGGTTCCTGGCCATCCCCCTGATCGGGCTGCTGGGGCGGACCCCGTGGGGGACCATGGGGGCGGAGCTGGCGACCCCCCGGGTGCTGCAGGCGCTGCGGCTGTCGCTGATCTGCTCGCTGGGGGCGGTGTCGGTGTCGGTGCTGCTGGGCGTCCCCCTGGCGTTCCTGCTGGCCAGGGTGCCCTTCCCTGGGCGCAACGTTGTCCGGGCCCTGACCACCCTGCCGATGGTGCTGCCCCCGGTCGTCGGCGGGGTGGCCCTGCTGCTGGCCTTTGGCCGGCGGGGGCTGGTCGGCCAGTGGCTGGACCGGGCGTTCGGGATCACCCTGCCGTTCACCACCGCCGGGGCGATCCTGGCCGAGGCCTTTGTGGCCATGCCGTTCCTGGTCATCACGGTCGAGGCTGGGCTGCGGGCCATGGACCGGCGCTTCGAGGACGCCGCCGCCACCCTTGGGGCCGGCCGCTGGCTCACCTTCCGGCGGGTCACCCTGCCGTTGATCGCGCCGTCGCTGGGGGCCGGGATCGCCCTGTGCTGGGCGAGGGCCCTCGGCGAGTTCGGCGCCACCATCACCTTCGCCGGCAACCTGCCCGGGGTCACCCAGACCATGCCCCTGGCCGTCTACATCGCGCTGGAGACCGACCTGGAGGCGGCGATCGCCCTCAGCCTGGTCCTGCTGGCCATCTCCCTCGGGCTCCTGATCGCGCTGCGGGACCGGTGGTTCCCGACCGCATGAGCGGGAGGCCCCGGTGAGTCTGGAGGCCGACCTGGGACTGACCCTGGGGGAGCTGGAGCTGGAGGTCGAGCTGACCGTGGGGACCGGCGAGCTGGTGGTGCTGCTCGGCCCCAACGGGGCCGGCAAGACCACCCTGCTGCGTGCCCTGGCCGGTCTGGTGCCGCTGCGGCGGGGCCGGGTGGTCCTCGACGGTGTGGTCCTTGACGACGTCGCCGCCGGCGAGCACGTGCCGACCGAGCAGCGCCCGGTCGGGTTCGTGTTCCAGGACTACCTGCTGTTCCCGCACCTGTCGGCGCTGGAGAACGTCGCCTTTGGGCTGCGGGCCCGCGGCCTGGCCAGAGCCGACGCCCGCC
>DATENJ010000628.1:0-4127 GCA_035275125.1 Actinomycetes bacterium
AGTTCTTCGCTGAAGAACGGGTTGCCGCCGGCGTGCTCGCCGATGAGGTCCGCCACCGGCTGGGACACCGAGGTGACCCCCAGCCGCTGGCCGACGAGTGCGGAGATGTCATCGGCCGGCAGGGGATCCAGGTGTAGCTGCTGGGCGCCGGATGCCTTGCGGAGCCGTTGGTAGTCCTCGGGGATGGGTTCGGTGAGGGGGCGCAGGGCGAGCACCAACAGCGCCGTAGGGATCTGTTGGGCGACGAGCCTGGCCAGGGCCCAGGAGGCCGAGTCGCACCAGTGGGCGTCCTCAACCACGAGCAGGAGGGGCTGTTGCTCGGAGGCCGCCTGAAGCGCGCCGATAAGCAGGCTTCGGATGTTGTCGGCCCGTACCTGCCCTTGCAGCTCACCGATGAGCTCATCCTGGGGGAGGTCGAGGGGCAGGACGTCGCCGAGCAGCGGTGCCAGGCGCTCCAGGTCCGGCCGGCCGCGGAGCCACTCCAGCACACGGGCGCGCCGCACGCTGGGTTCGCTGACCTCGGTGAGGTCGAACAGCACCTCGAACACGCCACGCCAAGCGTGATACGGCGTGGTGGTTCTGATCGCGTCGGCCGCTCCGACCAGCATCCTGACCGGCTGGCCGGCGGCCTGGATGACCAGCTCGTCAACCAGGCGTGACTTACCGATTCCCGCCTCCCCCTCGATGAACAGCACGCCGCCGTGGCCGGCCCGCAACGCCGCCAGCCGCCCGGTGAGCAGCCTGCGCTCCTGGGCCCGACCAACCAGCGATCGGCCAGGTGCCTCCCTGCTGGAGCGCAGACCACGGGGACGGAAAACGGCGACCGGCTCGGCGACGCCCTTGACCCGCCGGGGCGCCAGCCGCTCGAAGGCGAGCTTGGCTCCTGCTGCCTGGTGGGTGGCGCGGTCGCAAATGACATCGTCCAGAGCGGTCTGCATGAGCCGGGCGCCACGGTTCACCACCCGACCGATCATCGTGTACTCGCGACGCAGGTCGCTGCCGACCGAGCCGCAGAACGCCCGCCCGGTGGCGATCCCGATGGCATAGGGGACCCGGTGGCGGCGCAACTGCGCCTGGATCCCAAGGGCGGCGCGAACCGCGCGGACACCGTCGTCTTCGTGGGCCACGGGGGGGAGGCCGAAGGCGGCAACCAGCGTCGTGCCCTTGTCGTCCACCCCGAGCTTGTTCACCGAGCCCTCGTACTCGTACAAGGCCTCCTGGACCTCGCAGACCAGGTCGTTGGCCTGCCCCAGGGCGCCCGGGGTGATGTCATCCAGGTCCGGCAGGCCCAGGAACAGCACGCTGACATGGCGCAGCTCTGACAGCCAAGCGGTCTGGCCGGCGTCCAGTCGGGCCAGAATCGCGCCGGGCACATAGCCTCGAAGGGCCGCCCCGGCCGCCTGGCGGGCGGCGCTCACCAGCGGCGTCGCCGGTGAGAGCGGCTGGACCATGGTGACGCGCAAGCCTGGCGGCCTCCCGGGACCGGCCGGCACCGGCTCACCGGCACACAGCTCGCCTACCTGGCCAACCGCCTCCGCTGACAGCACGACGTCCCCCGGCCGCCCGAGTTGCTCGGCGCCACACGTCTGAGTGACCGTTGGGCCGCCGACCACGAACTCCCAGCGGCCACGGACGCCACCAAGGTGGGCGGCCGACACCCGACCAACTCCCACCCCGACCCGTACCGACAGGCGCGTCCCGGCCGCGAGCTCGCTGGCGTGCAGGACTCGCTGCATGTCCAGCCCGCAAGTCGCGGCTCGGGCCGTCACCTCAGCCAGCCCCTCATCGGCAGGCCACAGGGCGAGCAGCGCATCCCCGGCGAACTTCACCACATCGCCGCCATGATCCACGACCAGCTGGACCAGCTGACCAAAGCAACCGTTCAGCAGCTCGGTGAGCTCCTCGACCCCGCCCGGCCCGGACCCTGCCAGCCGCTCGGTCAGCGCTGTGAACCCAGAGATATCGGCGAACAGGGCCGCGGCGGCGAACTGCTCACCATCGGGCTCGCCCAGCGGCGCATGGCAGCCGACAAGGCGTCGGGCCGCGAGGGCCGCAACATAACTGGAGAGCGCGAGCGGCTCGCGGCGATTCCCCAGCCCTGCCCGGGTCGTCGGCTGTTCCACTTCCTGCCCTCCCAGCCGGGGAAGCGGACCGCTCAACTGCTCGATTTAGGTATCGCAGCCGGTCCGGCAGAATGCAATAGCCTCGGCTCGAGCCCCATAAGGGTCGGCCCGTAGATTGCGCGTCTCGCCAGCGAGGACCGCGCGTCAACTTCAATTTCGAGCGGGACGCCGCCGAGCCGGTCGGCGTCCTCCTGTCTAGGCGAACGGGACGAGGTCGGGCTGGCAGACGGTGCCGGGTTGCGGCACCTGTGTGGTGAGCAGGTAGCGGGTTGTGTGCGCGTCGACGCAGGAGGACTTGCCTTCCGAGGTGTGGCCCCAGCCGTTCAGGGTGAGTAGGCGGGATCGTGGGAGCAGGCGGGCTAGGGTGACCGCCCCCCGGTAGGGGGTGGCCGGGTCGAACCGGTTGCCGACGACTAAGACCGGGTTGGCGGTCTTGGCGGTCCAGGGGCCGGTGTAGCGGTCGGGGTCACGTCCGGGCCAGGGCTGGCAGATGCTGGAGAACCAAGTCCAGTAGCGGCCGAAGTAGGGTGCGGTGCGTTCTGTGGCGTCGGCGGCTCGCTGCCAGGCGCCGACCTGGTCCGGGTTGTCGCTGTCGGAGCAGGCCACGCCGGGCATGCCCTCGAGGAGGTTGGGGTAGTCGGGCTGGGACACCCCGAACCGAGTTGCCGCCGCGGAGGGCTGGGTCAGGTTGTCGAACTGCTGGAGCTGCTCTGCCTGCCAGCAGTAGCAGGTCCCACGCCCGGCAGACCAGCCGACGCACGATGCTTCAGCAACGCCGACTCTCGCTCCACTTGTTACGGCTCGACTCCCACAAGCCGGTTCAGAAGCACTCGTCTAGTCCTCCAAGGTTCGCGCCGGCTGGTCGGGACCAGGACGACGGCCGTCTTGGCCGATGTCGCGACGCTCATCGGCCAACCCGCGGACTGCTTTGAGCCATTCATGTGGCGGTGCGGCAGGACTTGTCCAGTTGAGCGAGTCATGGGAATCCAGGTTGGCGCCGAGTGCGAATTCGCTCGCGAAGGCCTCCTCGCCCAGCGCCTTCTGGGCCGCGGCCGCGATCCGAGCGACGTCGCCTTGCTCGGGCGGCGGCAGCGGCGTTCCCGCCGACCTTCTCACCGCGTCTGCCATGCCCAGTAGCCGTGCCGCCTGGCCCTGGTGGCCGGCCAACGCGCTGGCACCGGCCAGGCCTTCCAGCGCAAGCGCCATCGTGCGTGGATCGCCGAGCTTCCGGGAGGCGACCAAGCCGTCGAGGTGCAGCGCCTGTGCTGCTGCGGCGTCGCCTCGCTGCTCGGCCACGAAGCCGAGCTCCACGAGGCTGAGTGTCACTGCCACGCTCGGCGTGACGCCGACCGCGCGGCTTCGCTCCAGCACGCTGCGGAGATGCGCCTCGGCGGCGTCCAGGCGACCTTCCCGGCGCGCGACCATCCCGAGGCCAAGTTCGGCGAAGGTCTCCCCGGGCGTGTAGCTTTGCCGTGCGGCCAGCCGCATGGCTTGCTCGTGGAGGTCCCGTGCCTGCGCGTGGTCGCCGTGGTGCATCGCGATACGGCCCAGCCAGGACAGCTGGTCGGCGGCTTGCGGCCACGATCCGAGTTCCTCGGCGATGCGCAACCCGTCTTGGTGGAGATGAGTGGCCCGGTGGTAGTCGCCGCGGATCCTCGCCAGCGCGCCGAGCCACTCCATGCTCTGCAGTTGGCCCCAGCGGTCTTCGAGCGCACGGAACAGCTCGAGGCTCTGCGCGCCGCTGTGCTCGACTTCGCCCAGCTCGCCTTGGAGCATCGCCTGCTTGGCTTTGGTGCTGAGTGCTGCCGCGATGCACCAGCGATCGGCGATGGCGCGGGCGGTGAGCAGCGCCCGGTTCACCAGCTCCTCACTGACCGACAGGTCTCCCAGGTCGCACTCGACAAAGCCGAGGAACCACTGCGCCCTGGCGCGCACGCCCGGATCCTCGATCTTCTGGCACAGGTCTAGGGCCGCCGTGCGTGGCGGCGCCTGCCGATCGACCGC
>DATENJ010000629.1:0-4046 GCA_035275125.1 Actinomycetes bacterium
GAGCCGCTCGCCGGCCCGCCGCTCGGAGAGCTGGTCCGGCGTGGCGCCAGCGTTGCCGTGGTGGTGTGCGACGTGACCCGTCCGTTCCCGGCCTCAAGGGTGCTCCCGGTGCTGCTCTCCGAGCTCGACCCGCTCGGACCGGGCGCGGTCGACGTGTTCGTGGCCACGGGCACCCACCGGGCGTGCACGGCGGCCGAGCTCGAGCGGATGCTCGGCCCCGAGGTGCTCGCCCGCTGCCGGGTCGTCCAGCACGACGCCTTCGACGCGGCGAGCCACCGGGAGCTCGGGACCGTTCCTGGCACGGCCGTCCCCGCGCTGGTGGAGGCCGCGTTCCTCGACCACGCGGTGCGCATCACCACGGGCTTCATCGAGCCGCACTTCTTCGCCGGGTTCTCGGGCGGGCCCAAGATGGTCGCGCCGGGCCTGGCGGCGCTGGAGACCGTGCTCGAGCTGCACTCGGCGGCGCGCATCGGTGACCCCAGGGCGACCTGGGGGGTGACGCACGGCAACCCGGTCCACGACGGCGTCCGGGCGATCGCCGACCGGGCCGGCGTCAGCTTCAATCTGGACGTGACCCTGAACCGGCAGCATGCGATCACCAACGTCTTCGCCGGCGAGCTGTTCGAGAGTCACGCCGCCGGATGCCGCTTCGCCCACCAGACGGCCATGGTTCGCGTTGAGGCTCCCTACGACGTGGTCGTCACCACCAACAGCGGCTGGCCGCTCGACCAGAACCTCTATCAGAGTGTCAAGGGCCTGAGCGCGGCCGCGCAGATCGTCAGGCAGGGCGGCACGATCGTGCTCGCCAGCGAATGCGCCGACGGGCTTCCCGAGCACGGCGGCTACGGCGGCCTGCTGCGCGGGGCCGGTGGACCGGCGGCGTTCCTGCGCGAGCTCGCCCGGCAGGAGGTGGCGACCCACGACCAGTGGCAGGTCCAGGTCCAGGCCCAGATCCAGCGCAAGGCGCGCGTGCTCGTCAAGGCCGACGGGGTCACCCCCGACCAGCTCCGGGCGGCGTGGTTCGAGCCGGTCGACGACCTGGAGGCATCTGTCGCGGAGGCCCTGGCCGCCGCGGGGCCGGAAGCCCGCCTCGCGGTCGTCCCCGACGGCCCGCAGACCATCCCGTATGTCGGTTGAAGACCAAGGCAAGTTGCCCGAGTTGGCGGCTTCACCTTGCACGGGGGTGGCGGCAGCGGCGAACGTGGTGGTGACCCGCCCGAGGATCGCCTGACCCGGACCGTCTGGAGCCGATGCCGACCCGCCGCCGCAGATCACGCCGAAGGACGTCCCGTCGTTCCGGGTCGCTCAGCTACCTCCTGGTGGTGGTGCTGGTCGCCGGGATCGGCTACCTGCTCATCCAGCGGGGCGTCCTCCCGGCGCCGCCGGACTGGGCCCGACCCTCCCCGGAGGCCGACGGTCCCGCCGACAACTCCGCCGCCATCGGCCGCCTGGGGGGCAAGGTCGAGTACGGCCATGTCGACCGGGCCACCGGGCAGCGCAGCGGGGTCAGCGCCACCATCACCCCGGCCATGGTCGCCGCCGCCGCCAACGACGAGCTCGGGTCCGCCGCCGATCAGGACATCCGGCCGCCGGGGCTGGACCAGCTCCCGGAGCGCAACCGGGCCCGCGCCCACCTGCTCGGCCGCCAGCTCGGCGGCACCGGTGAGCTGCCCGCGAACCTGGTCGCGATGTACCAGACCCGGGCCAACACCCCGGTGATGCGCGACTACGAGTCGGCCGTGGCCGAGGCGGTCCGGGCCGGTGAGACGGTCCGCTACACGGTGCGGCCGCGCTACCCCAGCCCCAGCTTCGACGGAGCGCCGAGCGCGATCAGGATCACCGCCATGGGCGACCGAGGCTTCCGCCTCCAGGTCACCATCGCCAACACCCCCCAGGCCACGGTCAAGGAGACGGCCGCCTGACCAGCCCCCCGAGCCGAGAGGAGCACACCATGCTGGAACGGCTGCGGCGGCTGCTGCCACCACCGGCCGAGCCCCTGGAACCGGGCCGGCCCGACGGCTGGGTGGAGGTCGAGGCGGCCCTCGGGACGGGGTTGCCGAGCGACTTCAAGGCCTTCACCGAGCTGTACGGTTCGGGCAAGGTGGACGACTTCCTCTACCTGTTCAACCCCTTCACCCAGGGCCAGGACGGCAACCTGCTGGTCGAGAAGGAGCGAGTCCTGGCCGCCTACCGCCAGACCAGACAACGCTTCCCGGACCGGCTGCCGCTGCCGCCCTTCCCCGACGAAGGCGGCGTGCTGCCCCTCGGGCGTACCGACAACGGCGACGAGCTGTACTGGGTGACCGAGGGCCAGCCCGACGACTGGACGGTGGCGGTGCTGGAGTCACGCGCCGCCTTCCAGGAGGTGCACCCCATGCCGGTGACCGGCCTCCTGGCCGCGCTGGCCGCCAACCAGCTCGCCTCGCGCGTCTTTCCCCACGACATCGTGAGCCGCCCCAGCCACCGGTTCGCCCCATTCCCACCGTCTGTCGCATGAGGCGCCAAGTCAGGACAACTCTTCCCTAATCGAATGAATTCTGAGTAAATCCGGCCACAGGCGCCCCGTCGGGTGGGACCGCGTGACAAGGGAGGCACCGTGGCCAATCTGGGACGCTGGAAGCTCAGGCGGATCGCGCGGCGGGGACGGCTGGCAACGATCCTCGGCCTCAGCATCGCGCTGGCGGTGACGTTCGTCCCGCTGTCGGCGAGCGGGCAGACCACGGGGAGGCGGCTGGAGCCTCGTTCGGTGAAGACCTCCTCGGACGCGGCTCGCCGAAAGCTCGACAAGAACCTCCAGCAGGCCTACGACCGGCATGCCAAGGGCGACGTGGCGGTGTTCGCCAGCGTTGTCGGCAGCCCCAAGGGGGCACTGCGACAGCTCCGCAACGGGCGGGCGACCGCCGGCGGCAAGGCCTCCCTCGTGGTCGGGTCGATCCCCACCCAGCGGCTGCTGAAGCTGGCCAGCGACCCGGCGGTGGTCACGGTCCGGCCGATCACCTTCCGTCGCGACGGCACCCCGCACGACATCGACCAGTCGCGGCGGCCCACCATGCTCACCGGCGCCGCCAAGGCGGCGGCGGTCGCCGCGGCGCAGAACGCGGACGTGCCCTACGCCGACGCGCCGCCGCCGCGCGGGTCCACCTTCGAGCAGTACCGCAAGCTGAACGTCCTTGACGCCAGGAGCCACAACTTCACCGAGGCGTGGAACAAGGGCTTCACCGGCGAGGGCTCGACCGCCGCCGTGCTCGACGGCGGCACCGACTGGGGTCACCCGGACCTGATCGGCGCCGACGTGGCCGAGGACGCCAGCGGCTGGCCGGCCGCCTTCGATCCCTTCGGCACCGTCGAGTGGCTGGTCGACCCCGGCCGCATCGACGCTGGGCTGAGCTGGTACGTGCGGACCACTCCCGGGACCTGCCCGGCCGGCGGGGGCGACACCTGCACCGTCAACTTCGCCACCCGGACCGGCCCGTCCCGCAACCTGCCGGTGCCGGCCGGCACGGCGGCCCACGACTACACCTTCCCCTCGGCCTGGACCAAGTCGGGCAACGTGCGGCTCGGCAGCCATCCCGACGACTACGCCCTGGCGCTGTTCGAGGAGCGGCCGGCGTTCCTGGTGACCGACCCCAACCAGGCCGGCGTCTACGACACCGTGTACGTGGACCTCAACGACGACCACAACTTCGGCGACGAGAAGCCGGTGACCAGGCAGTCGCCGCGCTCCTGGCGCGACCTGGACGGCGACGGCTTCGTCGACCAGTCCGGCGGCCTGCTCTACTACATCTCCGACGGCACGGGCCCCTCGGGGCGGCCGGTGCCGGGCGGCCTCGAGGCGTTCGGTGTGGAGATCAAGGGCGAGCCGGGCGAGCTGCTCGCCTGGACCGGCGACTTCGACACGGGGATCGAGGGCCACGGGACCCACTGCACCAGCAACATCGTCGGGCAGGGGGTCTCCAACGGGAAGCTGCCGAGCTTCGACGACCTGCCGGGCGACGGCAAGTACCCGGGCGCGGTCGTCGGCGGCGCGCCGCACGCCACGATGGTCC
>DATENJ010000630.1:0-4185 GCA_035275125.1 Actinomycetes bacterium
TAACCTCTCCCAGAACGCACGAGAGCGCAACCTCGCCGCCTTCTCCGAGGGCTCGAGCCGGGTGCTCGTCGCCACCGACATCGCCGCCCGCGGCATCCACGTCGACGGGATCGACCTGGTGGTGCACTTCGACCCGCCGACCGAGCCCAAGGCGTACCTGCACCGCTCCGGGCGCACCGCACGGGCCGGAGCGACCGGGACCGTGGTCACCCTGGCCCTGCCCGAGCAGGCCGGCGAGGTGGCCAAGCTCCACCGCCGCGCCCAGGTCACCACCTCGCCCCACCCGGCCGCGGCCTAGCCGGGCGGGATCGCGGTCGGGCGCTCCTCCCAGTCGACCCAGGTGGTGCCGGTCGCCTCGACGTAGCCGTTGACGGCGGTGCCGATGGTGGGGAAGAACCGCTCGGGGCCGATGTCGTCGTACAGGCGGTAGCGCTCGAGGCGGTCCTTGACCGGGCCCTTGAGCTCGGCGAAGGCGAGGGTCACCTGCCGCTCGCGCAGCTCCTCGAGCAGCTCCTGCAGGATGCCGGCGGCGGTGGTGTCGATGTCGGTGATCGGCTCGGCCGCGACCACCACCCAGCGCACCGGGTGGGTGGCCTCGGCGACCAGGTCGCGGACCCGGCGACGGAAGTAGCCGGCGTTGGCGAAGAACAGCGGGGCGTCGAAGCGGTACAGGAGCAGGCCGGGGATGAGGCGGGCGCTGGGGTGGCGGTCGATGTCGTGGTAGCCCTTGAGCTCGTCCTCCCGGCCGAGCACGGCGTCATGGGGCCGCCAGGCCCGGCGGACGAAGTCGGCCAGCGACAGCAGGATGGCCACGAAGATGCCGACCAGCACCCCGAGCAGGGCGACCCCGGCGAACGCGGCCAGCCAGAGGACGAACTCGGAACGGCGGACCCGGTACAGCCGCCGGACGCCGGCGACGTCGATCAGGCCGACGGCGGCGGTGATGACGATCGCGGCCAGCATCGGCAGGGGCAGGTCCTGGAGGGCGCCGGGCGCGGCCACCAGCAGCACGGCGATGGCGACGGCCCCGACCAGCGGCGTGAGCTGGGAGCGGGCGCCGGCGGCGACGGCCACAGGGGTGCGGGAGGCGCTGCTGGAGATGGCGAAGCCCTGGAAGAGGCCGGCGGCCAGGTTGGCCGCGCCGAGGGCGCGGAGCTCCTGGTTGGGGTCGACCGTCTCGCCCCGCTGGGCGGCAAGGGACTGTGACAGCACGGTGGTGTCGGCCACCGCGACCAGGGCGATGCCGAGGGCGCCGCTGAGCAGCGCCCCCAGGTCGGCCAGGTCGACGGCCGGGAGGGAGAACGCCGGGAGGCCCTCGGGAAGCACGCCGAGGACCTGCACGCCCTGTTCGTCGAGGTCGAAGGCGGCCACGGCGGCGATGCCGACCAGGACGGCGACCATGACCCCGGGGACCCTCGGCCAGAACCGGCGCAGGAGCAGGACCACGACGATGCCGGTCGCCCCGACGGCCAGGGCGGCCCGGTTCACCTGCCCGTCGGCGACCCCACGGGCGAAGTCCCTGATCTCGCTGAGCAGCCCCCGGCCCTCGATCGAGAAGCCGCACAGCCTGGGGAGCTGCCCGACCAGGATGGTGACGGCGATCCCGCACAGGTAGCCGAGCTGCACCGGCCGCGACAGCAGCTCGGTCACGAACCCGAGCCTGGCGATCCCGGCGACCAGGATGACCAGCCCGGTGAGGACGGCCAGGGCGCCGGCCAGGGCGACCGCCGTCCGCGGGTCGTCGCCGCCAAGGGGCAGGATCACGGCCGCGATCACCGCCGCCAGCGACGAGTCGGGGCCGAGCACCATGACCCGCGACGGCCCGAAGGCGGCGTAGACGACCAGCGGCACGATGGTGGCGTACAGCCCGGTGATCGGCGGCAGCCCGGCCGCCTGGGCGTAGCCCATGCCCACCGGGACCAGCAGGGCGGTCAGCACCAGCCCGGCCACCAGGTCGCTGGCCATCCAGGCCCGCTGGTACTCGCGCAGCGTGCGCAGCCCCGGCACCCACCGCTCGACCCCCGCCACACCCGGCTCCCCGCTCAGCGCCACCTGGAGCAATGAAGGACACTACCCGACTAGGCCCAGATCTCCACGGCCAGGGGCTTGGGGTAGCCGTTGTTGTACGGGGCGTCGTCCGGGCAGGCCGAGACGGCCACCAGGACGTCCATGCGCGCCCGCAGGGCCACGTAGTCGCCCGGCTCGACCGGCGAGGCGAGGAACTCATAGGTGCCGTCCTCGTGCAGCCGCGGGTTCATGAAGAGGTTGAGCACGTCGGGGACGTCGAACCCGTCCAGCCCGAACGGCTCGATCGCGGCGGCGAGGATGTCCTGGCAGTTGGGGTGGTCGGGGCGGCCCAGCCGCTCGTACTTCAGCCGGTTGCAGCGGCCCGGCGAGAGCCAGAACACGCCCGGCTGGGCGTGCTCGATGTCGAACATCACCCGACCGGCGGGGAGCTTGGTGTAGACCTGCTCGGCCGTGGCGAAGCTGCCACTCATATGCCTGGTCAGCCAGGTGCAGAGGCTCTCGCGGTAGTCGCCACCGTTGAAGGCGATGAGGTCGGCGGCCTGCGGGCCCTCGACCGCGACCACCCGCAGCTGCTGCCCCTCGTCGACCATGAAGGCCCGGCCCTCGCACCTGGGCACGTCGATCGTCCGCAGCAGCCGCGGTGTCATGCGCGGGCCCCGGCGCTCAGCCGGCCGGGGGCCGCGCGATGTACTGCCCGTGGGCTGGCGAGCCGACGATCTCGCCCTGGCGCATGACGACCTCGCCGCGGACGATGGTGTGCGTCGGCCAGCCCTTGAGGTTCCATCCGTCGTACAGGCCCCAGTCGGCCGCCGACTGCATGTACTCGGGCGTGACCACCCGCTCCTGCTCCAGGTCGACCAGGGCGAAGTCGGCGTCGGAGCCGACCTGGATGGCGCCCTTGCGCGGGTAGATGCCGTAGGTCTCGGCATTGTTCTGGCACAGGACCTTCGCCAGCTGCTCGAGCGAGATGCGGCCCTTGTGGTAGCCCTCGCTGAGCATGATCGGCAGCAGCATCCCCATGCCGGGGAAGCCGGGGATGGCCTCCCAGATGGAGCCTCCGACCTTCTGTTCCCTTGGCACAACGGTGGAGTGGTCCGAGCCGAGGCAGGTGACGGAGCCGTCGCGCAGGCCCTGCCACAGCAGCTCCTGGCTCTGCACGTCGCGCAGAGGCGGGTTGACCTTGCCGAGGCTGCCGACCTTGTCGTGGTCGTACTTGGTCAGCACCAGGTAGTGCGGGCAGGTCTCGGCGATCACGTCGACGCCCTGGGCCCTGGCCCGGCGGACCCACTCGACCCCGCGCCCGATCGTCATGTGCACGATGTACAGCCGCGAGCCGGTCTGCTTGGTGTACCAGATGGCCCTGCGGGTGGCCTCTTCCTCGGCCAGGTCGGGCCGGGCGTCGGTCCAGGCCTTCAGGTCGTCGCGGCCGGCCTCGATGTAGCGGCCCTTGAGGTTGTGGATGATCGACATGTTCTCGGCGTGGACCATCGCCATCGCCGGCCGGCCGATCTCGCGCACCGTGCGGAGCCCGTCGAGGAACTGGGCGTCGTCGACGGCCAGGATGCCGAACACCGTCGCCTCGTCCTGGGTGTAGGCCATGTAGAACTTGTAGGAGGCGATGCCGCACTCGCGGGCCATCCGCGGCAGCTCCTCGATCTGCTTGCTGGTCCCGACGACGGCGCTGAAGCCGGCGTCGATCAGGGACCGCTCCTGGACCGCCCGCAGCGCCCACGGGTAGTACTCGAGGAACGACAGCGAGGCGTCCTCGCGGTTGAGCAGCATCGGGATCATGGTGGTGACGCCGCCGATGGCCGCGTTGCGGGTCTCGAGGCCGACGTTGACGTCGAAGGGGTCCTGGAACGTCTGCAGGTGCACGTGCGGGTCGATGATCCCCGGGAACACGTGCAGCCCGTCGGCGTCGATCGTCTGCCCGGCACCGCCCAGCGAGCCCGGCTCGCCGATGGCGGCGATCCTGCCGTCGCGGGCGGCGACGTCGGCCTGGACGACGCCGTCCGGGGAGACGACGCGCCCGCCCCTGATCACCAGGTCGAAGTCACTCAAGGGTCGATCGCCTCCTGTGGCGCGGGTAGGGAGTCGTCCAGGGCGGTCCGCAGCCCGTCGTGGAGCTCGCGCAGCTCGCCGGTGGTGATCACGAGC
>DATENJ010000631.1:0-7149 GCA_035275125.1 Actinomycetes bacterium
GGCCGCCTTGGTTGGTCCGCTGGCGGCCGCCAGCGCGGCGGTGCCGGCGACGGCCAGGGCCAGGGTCAGGGTGGCCAGGATCGGGATAGTCCGTCGCATGTGTGGTGCTCCCTCCAGAAAGGTCCGAGCGAGTCATCTTACGACGCCGGCAGGCCCTGCAGACGTAGCAGGTCGCGCGCTGCACCGGTCGGGGCGCAGCCGGCCCGACGACAACCGTGAGCATGAGCCATCAGCGGAGTGAAGGAGGTGGGCTGGCGAACGCCAGAGGCCGCCACCCGGAAAGCTGAGGCCAGCGACCAAGCTGGCAAGGAAGCCCGGTCGACGCGTCGGTTGGACAGGCGAGACCGTGTTAGTCCAAGAAGGCGTCGGCGGCGACTTGGAGCGTGGTAATGCCGCTTGGAAGTCGAACAACCTCTCCCATCGGGGATCCTCCTTGGGTGTCGCGGCAAATCGGCAATTTGCTGCGCAGGCTTGGCCAGCACTGACGCGGGCTACTGGCTAGTGGCCTGTCTCCGAGGTGATTTGCCGGTCAACAAGCGTCCCAATAGTAGACCTGACAGTCCGGACTGAAACGGCTCGGAGACAGCTCTGCCCTGGGGCCAGGCCGGTGAGCTTGTGGGCCGCCGGTCGGCAGCCCACAATCAGCCGAGCGGCACCGCGCGCAGCGGCGTCAAGGATGGTGTCAGTGGCACGAGTCGCGTTCCCAGTGAGTCGCCGGGTGGGCGTGCTCTTGTACCTGGTCTTCGGAACCATCTTCCTGGCGATAGCGAAGCCGGACCTGCTCAACCGGTACGCATGGGGCCTGGTCCTCGCCGCAGATGGCGTTGCGCTGCTGCTGGGCTTGGTGCGCCCAGCGCTCCGGATGCGGGGGCTGCTCAAGAGCGGTGCAGCGGCGGAGGGCACCGTGGTCGGCACCGTCCAGAAGACCGGTGACGGAGCCCTCTACTTCCACCCGAGGGTGCAGTTCACCACGGCGGAGGGCCGCACGGTGGAGTTCACCTCGACGTTCAGCTCGCAATTCGCGCCCAGGGTGGGAGACCCTGTCCCCGTCCGCTATCGCCCTGACCGCCCCGAGCAAGCCGAGGCGGACGGCGCCACCATGTGGATGCTGCCGGCAGCGGTTGGAACCCTGTTCGGGCTCGGGCTGCTGGTGGCCGGGATCATCGCGATTTTGCCCGGGTAGGCAGCCTGCAATGGTTGATACCTGTGACCGCAGACCACATGACCGACCTTGTGCTGCCTGCTGTCATCTCAGCCCCGTTCCGTCAAATCACCTCAGAGACAGACCACTGAATTGTTCCGTTGGAGCCTGCGCGAGTAGGCGAGGGGGAGTGCTTGGCGAGCGAGCGCGCTGACCGCTGTCATGGCCGACCCCAGCGGGCTTCCGGCGAGGACTGCGGTTGATTCGATTGTGCGGTGGGTGCAGGCTAGCCGGAAGGTACGGACGCGCTTGGTCCTGCTCTGCCCCGGGAGGTCGGCGATGATCCGCCCAGCCAGAGGCATCCTGTCCCCGTCATTTCGTGGCCTGGCCTTCGTAGCCGTCTTGCTCGTGGGCGTCCTGGTACCCGGCGTGGCCGGCGCCGCGTCCCTCAAGGCGGTCGCGGCGTCGGCGGCGCCGGACTTCGGTCCGAGCGTCAAGATCATCGATCCGAGCATGTCGCTGAGCGACATCAAGGCCACCCTTGACTCGATCTCCGCGCAGCAGGTCCCGAGCCAGTTCGGCACCGGGCGCTACGCGGTGCTCTTCATGCCCGGCACGTACGGAACGGCCCAGAACCCGCTCAAGTTCCAGGTCGGCTACTACACCGACGTCGCGGGCTTGGGAGCGTCGCCGAACGACGTGACGATCAACGGTGAGGCCAACGTCCACAACCAGTGCTTCGGGCCCAACGACTGCACGGCGCTGGTCAACTTCTGGCGCTCGCTGGCCAACCTGACGATCAATGTTCCTGGGGCCACGGGCTGCGAGGACTCGGCCGAGTTCTGGGCCACCTCGCAAGCCACCTCGATGCGGCGCGTCCAGGTCAACGGCTTCCTGAGCCTGATGGACTACTGCTCGCAGCCGGCGTTCGCCAGTGGCGGCTTCATCGCGGACTCGAAGTTCACGGGCAGCAGCGTGCTCAACGGCTCGCAGCAGCAGTACCTGGTCCGCAACAGCGATCTCGACGGCTGGACCAACGGCGTCTGGAACCAGGTCTTCGCGGGCGTCCAGGGCGCGCCGGCGCAGGCGTTCCCGAGCCCGCCCTACACGACCCTGGCGACCACCCCGGTCTCGCGGGAGAAGCCGTTCCTGTACGTGGACTCGAACGGCAACTTCAACGTCTGGGTACCCGACGTCCAGACCGACAGCTCGGGCGTGACGTGGGCGAACGGCCAGACGCCCGGGCACGCCAAGCCGATCTCGGACTTCTTCATCGCCAAGCCGTCTGACAGCGTCGCGACGCTGAACAACGCGCTCGCTCACAAGAAGAGCCTTATCCTCACGCCCGGCATCTACGACTTCAGCCAGACGATGGTGATCACCAACCCGGACACGATCGTCCTCGGCATGGGCCTGGCGACCATCGTCCCCCGGAACGGGATCGTCCCGGTCAAGGTCCAGAACGTCACGGGCGTCGAGATCTCCGACGTCATCTTCGACGCCGGCCCGGTCAACTCGCCGGCACTGCTCCAGGTCGGAAACCCGGCGGCGAGCGGGCGGAGCGACCCGGCCGACCCGAGCGTCCTCTCCGACGTGTACTTCCGGATCGGTGGCGCCCATCTCGGCAAGGCGACGACCAGCCTCGTCGTCAACTCCGACGACGTCATCCTCGACAACGTCTGGGCCTGGCGCGCTGACCACGGCACCGGTGTCGGCTGGACCGCCAACACCGCCGCCACGGGCGTGGTCGTGAACGGCGACGACGTCACCTCGACCGGGCTCTTCGTAGAGCATTACCAGAAGGAAGAGGTGGTCTGGAACGGCCAGAACGGCAAGGTCGTCTTCTTCCAGAACGAGATGCCGTACGACCCGCCGAGCCAGGCCGCCTGGACGCAGCCAGACGGCACGCTCGGCTACCCGGCCGTCGAGGTCGGCGACGGCGTCAAGACGTTCAACGCCTGGGGCATCGGAAGCTACAGCTTCTTCAACCAGGGCGTGGACATCCACTCCGCGAACGGGTTCGTGGTTCCCACGACGCTTGCGCCAGGGAGCGTCAAGGACGCCTTCACGATCTTCCTCTCGACCGCCGGCTTCGGGGGGATCGACCACGTCATCAACGGGACCGGCGGGTCGTCGACCATCGCCAATCCCGATGTCGTGGTTCCCGTCCTGAGTTACCCGTAACGAGCGACCTCATACCGCCGAGCAGGCTATCCCACGCTGAGGGTCCCGCAGGCCCCCCTCGTTGCGTTCGGCTAGCCCACGGGCTGCGGGAACGCGCAGCGGAGGGCCGGGGCAGCAGCAGCGGCTGTCCGTCTCATTTTCTTAACTGGGCGAAGTGGCAGGGAAGGGCCATTCCGCCTCAGCAGCCAAGGCCGGCGACACCTGTGGGGAAGGGCGCTGAGCGACATGCTCACGGACGTCGGTTGGTGCCGTGGCGGCACGACGAGGGCAGGGTCGCCTTCCGGCTGGCTGGTAGCCCAAGACGGATGCTGGCGGTGAAGACCCCCATCCGCTGCGGCGCCATCCTCATCGTGAGGATCGACACGCTCCAACCGTCGGAGGGTGCGGACTTGTCGCAGGTCTGGATCAGCAAGCAGCGCCAGACGGCAGACGCTGGCTGGCGCAGCCAGCGCGCCATGGGTCGCCGCGGCGGGTGTCGCAGATGAGGCGGCGAGCATTCCTGGGCGGCGGAGCGGCGGCTCTAGCCGGCCTCGCCGGCGGTCCGGCCCTCCTGGACCGGCGTGGTGAGCGGCAGGTCCGCGAGCTGAGCGCCTCTGCGGTCCCGGTGGCACCGGGCCGGCGGCTCGGGCAGCGGCGGCTGATCTGGTCGGTGTCGACCGTCAAGCCCCTGGCCGCGCTGACCTTCGACGACGGTCCTGACCCCGAGCTGACCCCACGGATCCTGGAGGTGCTGGCCGAGCATGGCGTGCGGGCGACCTTCAACGTGATGGGCTGGAACACCCTTCGACACCCCGACCTGGTCCGGGCGGTCGTGGCCGCCGGGCATGAGCTCGGCAACCACACCTGGACCCATCAGGACCTAGCCTTCCAGTCCGCCCTCCAGACACGCCGCCAGCTCGAGTGGGGCCGCGAGGCGATCGAGCGGACCGCCGGGGTGCGACCGCGGTTCTTCCGCCCGCCGCGCGGCAACCTCACCGGGTCGGCGATCCAAAGCGCTGCCGAGCTGGGCTACGACGTGCTGTTGTGGTCGGTGACGCGCGGTAGCGCCGGGGTGGGGACTCCCGCCGCGGTGGCCGACCACCTCGCCCGCACGGTCGCGCCAGGTGACGTGGTCGCGCTCCATGACGGCATCGGGCGGGGCACCTTCCATCCCAGGGACCGGGGCGCCCAGGAGCTGCGAGCGCGCCGCCTGGTCGAGGTCCAGGCGCTCCCGGCGGCGCTCGAGCGGCTGCTGGGTCGAGGGCTGCGTCTGGTCACCGTGTCGGCGTTGCTCGCCGCCGGCGAGCAGCATCCGGCTCACACCTTGACGAACACCCGCCGCCAGTAGAGCCATTCGGCCAGTGCCCAGGCAACCAGCACGGTCCCCGCGGCATAGGCCAGCGCGGCGAAGCTGGCACCACCGGCCGCCGCCAGCGGCCGCACCAGTGCCGCCTGCCAGGGCTTGAGCAGGAACGCGAACAGCAGCACCGAGGCGGCGTAGAGCGCCAGGGCGTTGCTGCCCAGCGTCACCAGCGGCCGCGACCAGGACCGGCCGGGTCCCCGGTCGACCAGCCGGTAGACCGCGGCCGTAAGCAGCGCGGAGATGCCGGCGGTGACCAGCACGAACGACGGGGTCCACAGTGGCTTGCTTATCGGCACCGCGATGGCCACTAGCAGCCCCAGCACCAGCATGCCCGCCCCCAGGGCCAGCAGCCGGCGGGTCACCCCGGCGGCGGGCGCACCGCGCAGCATCCGCCCGGCGGCGACCCCCGCCAGCACACTCACGCTGCTCGACACCATCACCAGCACGCCATGCTCAGAGAACTGGCCAAGCAGGAGGTGATCGATGAACTCGGCCAGGTTGCTGCCCGGCGCCCATGATCCCGGCCGCACCCCAGGGGCTGGCACAAAGGTGAACGCGGCCCACAGCCCGGCCAGCACCAGTGCGGCGGCGGGCAGTTGCGCCCGGCGGGGCAGCCGCACCAGTGCCCAGGCCAGCAGATAGGCGCCGGCGATCTGCTGCAGCACGCCGGTGGAGGGGGCCAGCCGGTGCTGCTTGGCGGAGACCAAGAGGCTGCCGACCAGGAACAGCACCATCACCCGCCGCAGCACCGCGCCCGGCCGCTGCGCGCGCTGGGAGAACGGCATCGACGCCCCGACGGTGAACAGAAACAGCGGGAACACCTGGTCGGCCAGGGTCAGCCCTTGCCAGGGGGCGTGCCGCAGCTCCTGGGGCATGGCGGCCGGGATGCCGGCGTTGTTGACCAGCAGCATGCCGACCACCGCCAGCCCGCGCACCACGTCGATGGCCAGAATGCGCTCCCGCCCCAACCCCGCCATCCGGTTTCCTTCACTGTTCCCTGTCGCCGTAGATCGGCCTGCCCGCCCGCCCCGGGCCAAGCATGCAGGATAGGGGTGGTTCTGCCGCGACCGCCGTACCAGGCTCTGGCCGGCAGGGAGACTCAGCGGCGGGCTGTGCCTGTCTGGATAGTATTGTTCGATCGGTTTGCAGCGCGATGGCGAGTGGCGGCTGTTGCAGAAACGGTCGTTACTGCGACGCCCGTCCAGTGCGTCCTGACCGCGCGCTGACGGCTCAACTGGCCCCCTTCTGTTTAGCACCCGGGAACCGCTGTGCTCGACGTCGTTTCCCGGGTGGGTCCGACCGTAGCGGTGGGGTCATCGGCGAGAGAGACAGCAGGTCGCGGACCCGGTCCTTGGGGGCGTGTTCCCGCCTAGGCGAAGTCGCTGTTGCGAGCGTGCTGCTCGGGAACGACACCGGGTGGCGCTAGCCCCTGTCCTCACGTCACAGTGCGCCAATATCTCTAGTCGGATCCTGCCGCGCGGGAGCTCTCCGGGCCGTCCTCCCCGCGAGCGTCGGGCTCCATGGCATGGGGATGCTGGATCGAGAGGTGCACCTCGATCCCGAGCTGCGCCATCTCTGAGCTCTCGGACACGCCGGAGGCATCGCAGTAGCTGCATACCCACCGGTAGGTCGGCTGCACCATGAAGTCCTCCAGTCCGACTGGAGTAACTCTACGTGCTCCGCCCACAAAGTGGAGGTTTCGCGGCTGCCGGGTGGCTGATCCGCTGAGGCTGCGGCGCCCCGGTGTCTTGGCTGATCATCGGCTCAGTGGCAGGTGCCGGACCCGCTGTCGCTGAAGGACGCCCCCGGCGTGGCGGCGAAGCGCCAGCTGTAGCCGCTCGGCTGGAGCTCGAGAAGCAGGACCCCGAGGCTCGAGTTGTCGCGGACCTCGCTGTTGGGCTCGACGGCACGGAACTGGCGCAGGTTGGCGCCGCCGGTGCCGACCACGAACTCGCGGATGCCACGGGCCGGGTCGGCCCGGCCGTCGGGGGCCTGGGGGGCGAACCGCTCATAGTCGTGGTCGTGGCCGTTGAGCACCAGCTCGGCCCCGGCCCGGTACAGGTCGTCCCAGAAGACGGCGAACCGGGTGTCGTTGCCGTGCCGCCCCGAGCTGAACCGCGGCTCGTGCCAGTAGGCCAGGACGCAACGATCCCTGGCGTGCGTGGCCAGGTCGGCCCGCAGCCAGCGCTCCTGCGGCGACCCGGGCCCGCAGCTGCCGGCCGGGGGGCACTGGCCGTTCAGGGCGATCAGGTGCCAGCGCCCGAGGTCGAAGCTGCGCCAGCCCTGGCGGACGTCCCCGGCCCGGGTCCGGAAGTAGGCGAAGTAGCCGGCGGCGTCGACCGACTCGGCCGAGGTGATGTACTCGTGGTTGCCGGGCACGGGATGGCTGATCCGGTCCAGCCGTCCCCAGGTGGGCCGGTACCACCGCTGGTACCTGGCCAGGGTCCCGTTGGAGTAGACGTTGTCGCCCAAGGGGAGGACG
>DATENJ010000632.1:0-5423 GCA_035275125.1 Actinomycetes bacterium
CCGGGACGGTGATAGCAGCCTAGTTCAATTGTGCGGCTGGTTCAGGTAGATATCGGCGCCGGCGGCGGCGAACCCGGCCCGGGCCTGGGAGGAGCTGTCGGCCAGCCAGGCGCACGGGTCGCCTGGGACCGGGGTGGCCACCCGGTCGAAGTAGACCACCGCCCGCACCTTGGGCATGGATGTCCGCAGCATCGCCGGGAGGTCGCGCAGCCACTGCTCCTTGCTGCCCATGGCCGGGTCGTCGTGGGAGCCGAACTCGCCAAGCATGCGGGGCTTGGTGTTGCCGACCGCGTCCAGCTGGGCGTACATCGGCTGGGCGACCTGCTGGAGGCTGCGCCAGCTGTCACGGGTGCGGCCGGCGCAGTTGGCCCAGTTGTACGGGTCCCAGGCCACCCAGTCGACCACGTCGTCGCCCGGGTACAGCGCCCACGACCCGGCCGGGTCGTGGCCCATGAACGACAGGACCCAGACGACGTTGGGGGCGACCGGCCGCACCCGCTCCACAATGTGGCGCCAGGCCGCCCTGAACTCCTCGGCCGAGCCCATGTCGGCCTTGGCGTCGTTGACCGCGCCCGGCTGGCAGGGACCGAGGTTGTCCTCGGGCTCGTGCATGAACCCGACGAACAGCCGGCTGCCGAAGGCGGCCAGCCGCTGCGCCTGCGCCTCGATGGCGGCGTCGTGGGCGCCGGCGGCGATGTCGGCCCAGCAGACCGTGGCCCCGCCGAAGACGCGGCTCTCCCAGCCCTCGAACAGGAACCGGCCCTGGGCGGCGTAGGCCTGCTCCTCGGCGGTCGGCCAGGTGTCGTTCCAGTCGTGGTAGCGGTGCAGGATGTCCAGCTGCCGGCCGTAGACCGCCTCGCGGGCCTCGACGTCGCCGGCCGCCTGCCCCGGGTAGCTGCCCCACCAGGCGCCCTCGCGGGGCACCAGCTTGTCCGACACCGGCGGGCCGGGCGGGGTCCAGGTCACGGTCAGGGCCGGCCGCCGGGCCGGGTCGGGGTCCTCGCTTGAGACGAACCGCAGCTGCGCCCCCTGCCCGGTGGGGGCGGTCAGGGCGTAGCTCCGCATCCCGGCCCCGGCGACCGGGCCGGCGTCGAGCTCGACGGTCCCGCCGGGGGTGACCGCGGCCGACCCCTGGACGGCGGAGGCGCCCGGGCGGTTGGCCCAGGTGACGGTCCGCTCGCTGAACGAGCCGCTGGTGCGGACCTCGACCCGCCCCGGCTGGGAGGCCGGGCTCACCGACAGCCGCAGGGTCGCCCGGAGGCTGGTCGCCGCCGCCGGGACGCCCCGGACGTCGAACCTCAGGAAGCCCTGGAGCTTCTGGGCCGCGGTGTTGCGGACCCGCAGCTCGGTGGTGTCGTAGGTGGTCCGGGTGGCGGTGGAGATCACATAGGCGTCCTGGGTGGCCACCAGCGGCCCGGTCTGCTCGGCCCCGGCCTCCGGCCCCGCCACCATGGCCGCCCCGGCCAGCCCGGTCACGACCAGCAGGCTGACAAACCGCCGAGCATGCGCCATGCCTCAGCCTAGCCCGGCGCCTCCCGTCCCGAACACGGGCAGACGGGCCAGCCCACCCTCACCCAATTGCGGGAGGGACGGTCGGCTTCGACCCGCCCGGGCGCCCCGCTACCCCTTGAGATTGTCGCGCCAGGCGGCGGCACCGGCGGAGGCGCCGGCGGTGGCGGCCGCCTTGGCCTGCACCCAGCGGCGGCGGGCGAGCTCGCTCGGGGGGCTCTCCAGCTGGTCGACCCACTGGCGGGTCGCCGAGAGGAGGGCCGAGCTCACCAGGGCCATGCCGGTGAAGCCGAGCAGGCCGCCCAGGGCGACCAGGACCCCTCCTCCGACCAGCAGGTTCCGGTTGAGCTGGATGTCGCCTCGAGTGCCCTGGTCGGCCAAAATCCCTCACCCCTCGCCACTTGGGCGGACGTACCGATCTGGTATCCGCCGACCGAAACGCGCAGACTGTGCCGGATACACGCTCGCAAGTCGTACCGACTTCGTCAACACCGGCGATTCGAGGGGGATCGACGACAATGCGACGCATCACCATTCTTGCCCTGCTGCTCCTGCTGGCCGGTGCGCTGGCCGTGCCGGCCACCGGGGCCTTTGCCCAGCCCAGCGGGGCGGCGGCGGCCAGCGCGGCCGCGTCCGCCGGGGCCGACTTCGACAACGACGGCTTCGCCGACCTGGCCGTCGGCGTCCCGGGGGAGAACGACTTCGGCGGAGCGGTGAACGTCCTGTACGGCTCCGGGGCCGGGCTGACCGGCACGGGCGCGCAGGTGTTCACCGGCGTCGGCGGCGGCCCTGTCGTCGGGTCGTTCGGCTCGGCGGTGGCCGCCGGCGACTTCGACAACGACGGCTTCGCCGACCTCGCCGCGGGGGCGCCCTCCCGGACTGTCGGCGGTGCCGGCGGGGCCGGCTCGGTCGGTGTCCTCTACGGCTCCGGCGGCGGCCTGACGACCACCGGCGGCCAGTTGTTCACCCAGGTCGGCGGGGCCGACGAGCAGGGCGACCAGTTCGGCGTGGCCCTGGCCGCCGGCGACTTCAACAACGACGGGTTCGACGACCTGGCCGCCGGCGCGTCCGGCGAGAGCGTCGGCGCCCGGCCCGGTGCCGGCGCGGTGAGCATCATCTACGGGTCGTCCGGCGGCCTGACCGCCGCCGGCGGGCAGCTGTTCACGCAGGTCGGCGGGGCCGTCGAGAGCGGCGACACGTTCGGCTCGGCCGTGGCCGCCGGCGACTTCGACGAGGACGGGTTCGCCGACCTGGCCGTCGGGGCGCCCGGCGAGAATGTCGGCGGTGCCATCAGCGCCGGGGCGGTGAGCGTGCTCTACGGCACCGGGAGCGGGCTCAGCACCGCCGGCGGGCAGCTCTTCACCCAGGTCGGCGGGGCCGTCGAGGACGGCGACATCTTCGGGGACGCGCTCGCCACCGGCGACTTCAACCAGGACGGCGCGGCCGACCTGGGCATCGGCGCCCCGTTCGAGGACGTCGGCGCCGACGAGCTGGCCGGGGCGGTGAGTGTCCTGTACGGCTCCGGGGGCGGGCTGAGCACCGCCGGCGGGCGGCTGTTCACCCAGGTCGCCGGGACCGTCGAGGACTTCGACCTGTTCGGCTTCGCCCTGGCCGGAGGCGACCTCGACAACAACGGCTTCGACGACCTGGTCGCCGGGGCGCCCTGGGAGCGGGTCGGCAGCCTCTTCCAGGCCGGCACGCTCAGTGTGATCCCGGGCTCGGCGGGCGGGCTGACCACCGCCGGCGGGTTCCGGGTCAACCAGGTCGGCGGGACCGTCGAGGCCGACGACCAGTTCGGCGCCGAGGTCGGCACCGGCGACTTCGACAACAACGGGACCGCCGACCTGGCCGCCGGCGCGCCCGCCGAGGACGTCGGCAGCACCGTCAACGCCGGGGCGACGAGCGCCAGCGGACGGTTGTTCACCCAGAACAGCCCAGGGGTCCCCGGCACCGCCGAGGCCTTCGACTCCTTCGGCGGCAACTCCTTCAACGCCGGCTGACCCGCCGGGCACGCAAAGGCCGCCGGCCGCACGCTCGAGGACACGGGTCCGAGCGGCGGCCGACGGCGCGTGACGACCTGGACGACCTAGATGTCGTAGTACAGGTGGAACTCCCACGGGTGGGGGCGGAGGCGGACGGCGTCGACCTCGTGCTCGCGCTTGTAGGCGAGCCAGGTGTCGATCACGTCCTGGGTGAACACGCCGCCCTCGAGCAGGAACTCGTGGTCGGCCTCGAGCGCGGCCAGGGCGTCGTCGAGGGAGCCGGGGACCTGCGGGATCTCGGCAAGCTCCTCGGGGGGCAGGTCGTAGAGGTCCTTGTCCAGCGGGGCGGGCGGCTCGATCTTGTTGCGGACCCCGTCGAGGCCGGCCATCAGCATGGCCGCGAAGGCCAGGTACGGGTTGCAGGAGGGGTCGGGGACGCGGAACTCGACCCGCTTGGCCTTGGGGCTGCGCGAGTAGAGGGGGATGCGGGCCGCGGCCGAGCGGTTGCGCTGGGAGTAGACCAGGTTGACCGGGGCCTCGTAGCCGGGGACCAGCCGCCGGTAGGAGTTGGTGGTCGGGTTGGTGAAGGCGGTCAGGGCCGGGGCGTGGGCCAGCAGCCCGCCGATGTACCAGCGCCCCAGGTCGGACAGGCCGGCGTAGCCGGCCTCGTCGTAGAACAGCGGCACCCCGTCGGTCCACAGGCTCTGGTGGGTGTGCATGCCCGACCCGTTGTCCTGGAAGATCGGCTTGGGCATGAAGGTGACGGTCTTGCCGTGCTTGAGGGCCGTGTTCTTGATGATGTACTTGAACAGCATCAGCCGGTCGGCCGTCTCCAGCAGGGTGCCGAAGCGGATGTCGATCTCGGCCTGGCCGGCGGTGCCGACCTCGTGGTGCTGCACCTCGACGGGGATGCCGGCCGCCTCAAGCCCAAGGGCCATCTCCGAGCGCAGGTCCTGGTAGTGGTCGGTCGGCGGGACCGGGAAGTAGCCCTCCTTGTAGCGGGGCTTGTACCCGAGGTTGCGGCCGCCCTCCTCGGCGCCGGAGTTCCAGGCGCCCTCGACCGCGTCGACGTAGTAGTAGGAGGAGTGCTGGTCCTGGTCGAAGCGGACCGAGTCGAAGATGTAGAACTCGGCCTCCGGCCCCCAGTAGGAGAGCTGGGCGATGCCGGAGCCCTCCAGGTACCGCTCGGCCTTGGCGGCCACGTGGCGAGGGTCGCGGGAGTAGGACTCGCCGGTGATGGGGTCCTTGACGAAGCAGTTGAGGATCAGGGTCGGGTGGGTCCGGAACGGGTCAAGGACCGCGGTGCCCGGGTCGGGGACCAGGATCATGTCCGACTCCTGGATCTCCTGGAACCCCCGGATCGAGGAGCCGTCGAACCCGAAGCCCTCGTCGAAGCTCTCCTCGGTCAGCTCGTGCGCCGGGACCGAGAAATGCTGCATCAGGCCGGGCAGGTCAGCGAACCGCAGGTCCACGATCTGGACCTCGTTGTCCCTGATCAGGTTGAGAACGTCTCCGGGGGAGTCCGTCACGGATGGTGCCTCCTTCTCAATGGGCAGACGAGGGCGACGCTAGCAACCGGCGTTTGCCGACCGGTTGCCTGTTTGTTTCGCCGGAGTAAACCAGACCGCGCGACCCTTCAGGCGCCGCGGGCGAAGTCGAATGGCACCGCCCTCGGCGGGGCCAGGGAGGCGTCGTACCACTGCAGCACCGGCTGGCCGTGCGGGACGCTGGTGGCGTCGTCGACCGCCCTGGTCACGATCACCTCGTAGATCGTCGGCGGGCGGGGCTCGGCCGCCGAGCGGACCTGGGCGACGCCGTCGGTTCCGGGCCGGGTCGCCCCGGCCAGCGTCCATCCCGCCCAGTTGCGCACAAAGACGAGATACCGCTCGTTCCCGGCCACCGGGTCGAGCCCCTCCAGCTCCACCACCGACA
>DATENJ010000633.1:0-3074 GCA_035275125.1 Actinomycetes bacterium
CACCAGCGCCCGGGACGGGCTGCTGGCCATCGGCGACCGCGAGCGCGCCGCCGAGGCCGAGGCCCACCTCGGCCTGATCGCCTACTTCCAGGGCCGGGACCGCTCCTCCCACCTTGACCGGGCCCTGGCCCTGGTCGTCGACCTTCCCCCGTCCCGCTCCAAGACGGTGGTCCTCAGCCACTGCATGATGCACCTGCTGGTGGCCGACCGGAACGCCGACGCCATGGTGGTGGCCCGCGATGGGCTGGCCATGGCCAGGAGCCTTGGCGATCGGGATGTTGAAGTGGATGCCCTCGGCACCATCGGGGCCACCCGGGTCTGCCTGGGCGACCCGGGTGGCATCCAGGACCTGGAGCGCTGCATCGCGCTGTGCGAGGCCGACGGCTCCTCCAGGGTCATCTCCTGGCAGAACAACCTCGCCTTCTCCTTCGCCCTCCTCGGCGACCTGCGCCGCTGCTTCACCGTCCGGGAAGCCGGCTGGGCGGCGGCCGAGCACTTCGGGTCGGCCAGGGGGCTGCGCTGGCTGGAGCTGGAACGGGCGGCCGAGTGCTACTGGACCGGCCGCTGGGACCAGGCGATCCGGATTGCCGACCTGGTGGCCCCGGACGGCAAGGAGGGTGCCCAGCATTACATGGAGTGCCTGTGCCGGCTCTGGCGGGGCCGGATCCGGCTGGCCAGGGGCCAGCTGGCCGGCGCCCGCGAGGACGCAAGCCGGGCCCTCGCCCTGGCCAGGGAGTCGGGCGACCGCCTGAACCTGGACCCGGCGCTGGCCTTCAAGGCCCGCGTACTGCTAGCCACCGACCAGACGGCCGATGCCGCCAAGCTGCTCGACGAGCTGCTGGCCAGCCTGGACGGGGGCCTGTTGAAGCCCGAGCTTGGCGCCGACCTGCCCGTCGATCTGGTCGCCCTTGGTCGCCCGGTCGAGGCCCTCGACGGGACCCTGCCGTCTCGCTGGCTCGATGCCGCCCGGACTTTCGCGGCCGGCGACCCGGCCCGGGCGGCCAAGCTCTACGCCGAGATCGGCAGTCGCCCCGACGAGGCCACCGCCCGGCTGGCCGCGGCCCGCCGGCTCCTCCCGACCCGCCCGGCCGAGGGCCGCATCGAGCTCGAGCGGGCCATCGCCTTCTTCCGTGAGGCCGGCGCCACCGCCTCCCTCGAGCAGGCCAAGGAACTGCTGTTCGCCCTGACTTGACAGCCCCCAAGAATAGAGAGAGCTTTCTCTCCTCCCTCGACTCGGCAAGGAGTAGCCTAGCCGCCATGGTGTCTGCCAGGCCCCGGGACCGCATCCTGACCACGGCCACCGAGCTCTTCCACTCCGAAGGCATCGGGGCGGTCGGGGTCAACCGCATCATCGGCCAGGCCGACGTGGCCCCGATGACCCTCTACCGCCAGTTCGGCAACAAGGACAACCTGGTCGCGGCCGCCCTCGAGCAGTGGAGCACCTCCTGGCTGCACCGGCTGGCCGACGCCATGGACCGCCGCGGCGACGACCCCTCCGACCGCTTCGACGGCCTCTGGGACGAGCTCCAGGCCTGGTTCGCCGAGGAGCCGTTCCGCGGCTCGTTCGTGGCCAACGCCGCCACCGAGCTGCGCAGCGAGCCCCACCACCCGGCCCAGACCAGGATCGCCCAGCACCGCCAGGCCCTCCGCCAGCTGCTCGAGGACCTGGCCAAGTCCGCCGGCGCGTACGACCCCACCGTCCTCGCCGCCCAGCTCCAGATCCTGATCGACGGGGCCATCGCCTCCGCCTCGGTCGACCGCGACCCCAGCTCCGCCGCCGGCGCCCGCGCCCTCGCCAGGGCCGCCGTCACCGCCGCCTCGGCCGACTAACGGCTCCGAGCGGCCAGCGCGATCCGGGTCAGCTCCCGGGCGTGGCGAGCCACCCCCGGGTGGCGGTCGATCAGCGCCCCGGCCATGGCCCCCTCGACCAGCGTGAGGAGCTGGCCGGCGAGCGCCGCCGGGTCGTGCGACCCGGCGGCGCGGGCCAGGTCCTCGAGGAGGCGGCGCAGCGCCTGACGGTGCTTGACCAGGACCGCGTGGGCGGCCGGGCCGCGGCCGTCGGGGGGCGCGACCACCGCCGCGGCCAGCGCCGAGCCGGCGAAGTCGTCGGAGGCGAACCATCCCTCGAGCGCGTCCCAGAGCGCGTACAGGGCCGACTCTGGCGGGTCCTGCCGCCGAATCGTCTCAACGGCCAGCCAGGTGAGCCAGCGCTCGCTCGACCGCTCCAGGTCCGCCGCCGCGGGATCCACACTCGTCATCGCTACCGACCTGCTTCGCGCTATCGGTCCAATCGTCCGCTCGCCTCCATCCGCTAGAGCCGGGCGAACGGTTCCAGAGTAGAGGTAACTAGTTCTTCTTGACTAGTGATAACGTTCTCTCTCATATTAGTACCCATCACGGTCATGTCGGCGAAAAGGAGGCAAACATGCGTCGACTGGCAATCCACCCGACCCTGTCAAGCCGGTTCCTGCGGATCGCGTTCGTGCTCGGCACGGCCGTCCTGCTGGCCGCGCTGGCCGCCGTGCCGGCCTCGGCCCACACCGAGAAGCAGGTCGGCAAGTACAGCTTCGTCATCGGCTTCGGCACCGAGCCCGCCTACGCCGGCCAGCCCAACAGCCTGCAGGTCATCATCACCCGCGACGGCAAGCCCGCCACCGACCTGGCCGGCCAGCTCGACGGCCTCATGGCCCACGCCTACTACGGCAGCAAGGCGGACCTCAAGCTCGAGAACGCGATGATGCCGCTGGAGCCCCACTTCGGCGACGACTGGGGCACGCCGGGCGACTACCGGTCGTTCTTCGTGCCGACCCAGCCAGGGGCCTACACCTTCTCCCTCAAGGGGAAGCTCGGCTCCCAGAAGATCAACCTGGCCGTCCCGAGTGGGCCCGAGACGTTCGGCGACGTCAACGACCCGGCCAAGACCGCCCTGCCGGCGGTCAAGGACCCGACCACCGGCCAGCTCGCCCAGCGGCTGGACCGTGACGCGACCCGGGTGAACGGGACCATTGCGGTGGCCGCCGCCGCCCAGCGGGACGCCGAGGACGCGGCCGGCCAGGCCCGGACGCTCGCCCTTG
>DATENJ010000634.1:0-2085 GCA_035275125.1 Actinomycetes bacterium
GGTGTTCCAGAACGATGAGGGGGTGATCCATGTGGTCCGCCGCAGCCGGGGCGCTGGTGTCGTCGCTGAGGTGATGGCCGGACACCGCCCCGCTATCTGGGTCTCTGACCTCTACAGCGCCCAGCGTGGCCATGCGGCGGCCTGGAAAATCTGCCGGGCACATCAGCTACGGGACTGCCGCGGGCTGTGGGCGCGGGTGCGAAACCGGCCATGACGCTGCCGGGCGCGGGACCTGGCTGACCGGCGGGCGGCGGAGTTAGCAGCGCGTTGAGAAAGTCGTCAGTCAGCCGGAGCGGTCCGGCTCAATGCTGGCGGCGACGGCCGCGGTCTGATCGCCAGAGACGACGATCAGGATGACCACCAGGCCAGCATCCGGCGTGGCGATAGCAGCAAGCAAGACCGAAACCCTGGTCTGGAACCCCCGAGGTGTTCCTGATCCGGTCAGCAGCCGCATGATCAGGCCGAGATTGTAGCCAGCGACGTGGATCAGATAACGCTTGTGCAGGTTCTCCCGCCCGCGCAGCCAAGCTCGGCGCATGCCGCCGCGGTCGAGAATGAGCGCGAAGCTCCGCTCAACCACCTCGGCGCGCAGCTTGAACGCGACGTGGGCCACGCCGGACAACAGACGGGTACGATTATTGACGACGGCGCGGCGGGCAGCCTCGTCCCCGTGCCAGCGCGAGAAGCCGTCGCGTTTGGGCTCGCAGATCCGGGTCTTCCACGGCCCGTCGTCAAGGGACTTCAGCACCTCCCGCGAGTGGTACCCTTTGTCGGCCACCATCTCGGCAGGCGCCTCGGCGCTCGGCGCTGCCTCGACCGCGGCCAGATGCCGGGCGGCACTCTGGAGGGTGTCGGGCAGGGTCGCGGTGTCGCCGCGGTCGGCACTGTGCATCTCGGCGGCAACCACCGCGCCGGTGTCGAGGTCCAGAGCGTGTTCGGGCTTGTAGGCCAGGTGCGTGCGGCCGTCCTTCAGCTTGGCAATCCGCGCCTCCGGATCGGTTGGGCTCTCCCACTCGGCGTTGGACAGCGTCTTGCCCTTGCGCTTGCGGTCCAGCCGGATCAGGTCCTCGGCTGTCGGCGTCTCAATGCCGCTCTCCTTGGCCATGCGGGTCAGCATCTCGCGGTAGCCCTCGCCACTGTCGCGCCGCACGATCGCCCGCAACGCCGCGTTGGCCTCCATGGTCGAGGCATCGACCCCGATCCGCTCACCCTTGACCAGACCCCGCTCGGCCAGGCACTGCAGCACCCAGGTGAACACCGCGTCGTGCACCTCGAGCGGAAGACGGGCGCGGGTGCGGCTCAGCCACGAATGATCCGGCACGGCTTCGCGCTCGCCCAGGTGAAGGAACTCGCGCAGGGACAGGCTATCAGCGCAGCGCCACTCCAGCCCGCGCTCGCTGTCGATCCCCTCGAAGTAGCCGACCAGCAGCATGCGGAAGTACCGCCCCGGCGGCAGCGAGGGTCGGCCCTGCCGCGCCGCATAGTAGGGGGCGCACTGGCCCTCGACGAAGCCGTCGAACCCGGCACTGTGCAGTTCGGCCTGGAGCCGGTCGTAGAACGCGTGCCCTGGCGAGCGCGGCATCTCCGCCCAGGTCACCAGCAGTTCCGGTTGCCGGCTCTTCTGCCGTCCCAGCGCCATGCCGCACCTGCCGCTCGCGTCCTGGAGCGAACGGAATCAAGCCAGGGCGACTTCGTCAACGGGCTGCTATGCGTCCATCGCCCCGTGCTTGCGCAGCAGCCCGTCCAGCCGGTCCCGCTCCGCGCGCGGCACCTCCAGGCGCATCGTCACCCGGTCGTCGTCGAGAGCGATCTCGGCGCAGCGACGGTCGATCGGCCCTTCCCGCACCGCTGCTTCCAGCGCCAGCTTCGCCGTCTCGCTGTCCGGGAAACGCAGGGAGAGGGTGACGCCGTCGTCGCACGGCGCGGGAGCCCTGGGAGGTGGTGGCAGCGACCGGGTCGCTCGCCGGGAAGGTCTGCTCCACGCCGGATTCGACGTTGGCGTCGGAGGTGTGCTCGGGGTGCTCGGAGCCCTTCGCGCTGCGGGTCTGGGTGGCCATGGTTGAGGTGTCCCTCTCCTCTTGATCC
>DATENJ010000635.1:0-3648 GCA_035275125.1 Actinomycetes bacterium
AGGAGTACCCGGTCCCGGCCGGGAGCCGACCTCACGACGTCGCCCCGGCCGCCGACGGCCGCTCGGTCTGGTACACCGCCCAGGGGTCCGGGCAGCTCGGCCTGCTGGACCCGGCCACCGGCCAGAGCCGGCTGGTCCCGCTCGGGGAGGGCTCGGCGCCGCACGGGGTGATCGTCGGCCCGGACGGGGCCCCGTGGGTCACCGACGGCGGCCTGAACGCGATCGTGCGGGTCGACCCCGGCACCGGGAAGGTCGACCGCTACCCGCTGCCGCCCGAGCGGGGCTCGGCCAACCTCAATACCGCCGCCTTCCGCGACGGCGTCCTGTGGTTCACCGGGCAGGCCGGGGTGCTGGGACGCCTGGACCCCAAGGTCGGACGGGTCGAGGCCTTCGACGCCCCCCGGGGCCGCGGCCCCTACGGCATCACCTCCACTCCCGACGGGCAGGTGTTCTACGCCTCCCTGGCCGGTAGCCACATCGGCCGCATCGACCACCGGACCGGCGCGGCCCAGGTGCTGGAGCCACCCACCGAGGGTCAGGGCGCCCGGCGGGTCTGGTCCGACTCGCGCGGCCGGGTCTGGGTGAGCGAGTGGAACGCCGGCCAGCTGGGCCGCTACGACCCGGCCGACGGCCGCTGGCGGGAGTGGAAGCTGCCCGGCGCCAACCCGATGGCCTATGCGGTGTACGTGGACGACAACGACCACCCGTGGCTGAGCGACTTTGGCGCCAACGCCCTGGTCCGGTTCGACCCCTCCAGCGAGCGGTTCACGGTCGTCCGCCTGCCGAGCTCGCCGGCCAATGTGCGCCAGCTCCTCGGCCGGCCCGGCGAGGTGTGGGGTGCCGAGTCCGGCGTGGACAAGCTCGTCGTGGTCCGCACCGGCTAGCCACGGCGTGGCGTAGGCCTTGACCGCAACGCCGGGCCGCGCTACAAGCGCAACATGTCTGAGGAGAAGATCGTCGAGCTCGTCAACGAGGCGCTCGCTGCCGCCGGGATCGAGGACACGGTGACCGCGGCGGGCGAGTTCAACCCCCGCGGCCATTCGGGCGCGGGGTTCGCGGGAGGCCTGATCGGCGGCGACATCGGCGACGCGATCGGCGGGCCGGCGGGCGGCATCGGGACGGTGGGCGGCTACCTCGCGGGCACGCGGGCGCACGACGCCGAATCCGGCCTGCCCGAACGGATGGTCGTTGGCGTATCGGAGACGACGGTCTACGGCTTTGCCGGCAACCGCGCCCACCCAAAGGGGCTTGTCTTCCGCGTGGCCCGCGAGGGGCTCGAGGCAACAGTCCACCAGCGCGTGAACGTGCGTGTGCTGGAGCTGCTCCACACCGAGAGCGGTTCACGCATCGAGCTCGAGGGCATGCGCCTGCCGATCACACACTCAAAGGACGTGATCCAGGAGCTCACCTGGAGCTCACCTAGCGGCCAGGGCTCCGGCTCGGCCAGACGGTGACGCCCCTCCCCCGCCGACGGTCAGCAGGGGAAGCCGGTCGCGACGTTGGTCGTGCTGGGGCCGGTGCTGGGTGCGGACCGGTTGCCGGCCGCGTCGACCGCCCTGACGGTGATGGTGTTGGGGCCGGTGTGGGTGAGGTGCTGGATGCTCCACACGCCGGATTCGCTGCCCTGGTCGGCCATCGAGCCGATGCGGCGCCCGTCGGCGAACACGTCGTAGGTGAGCTGGGACTGCGGCGTCCGGTTGTCGGTCGACCGGTCGACGCCGACGATGAGCGTCAGGCAGAAGTAGCCCTGCAGGTAGATGATGCGCGGCGCGCTTGGCGGGGTCCTGTCGGGGGCCGCGGCCAGCGCGGCGGCACTGGTCGCCGAGAGGGTCAGGACCGCTACCGCCGTGACGATCGCGGTACCCAGGAGACGTCGCCCTGCCATCTGGTCCTCCCCTGTAAAGGAAACTAGATTAGGTTTTACAGTTCCCCTGACGGAGACCGTCAAACGTCACTGGTGCGGCCGTTCCCTGACAGTGCCTAATGTGTAGGGAGCCAACCGGATCGATGGACACAACGATGGGCATCCTGATCAGCAGCGACCAGTTCCCGGCGGGCGAACGGTTCGAGTCCTGGCGCGAGACGTTGCGCCAGAGCCGGATGGCGTCGGTGGAGGTCCAGTCCGACAACGAGGGCGACTTCCGCTTCCGGCTGCGCTATCGCGACCTGGGGGCCCTGCGGGTCGTGCTGGCGACCGCGGCCCCCTATAGGGTGCGGCGCACTCCCAGGCTGATCCGGCAGTCGGATCCGGACCTGCTCAGCCTGGGGATGATCCTGCACGGGCAGGGCACCATCAGCCAGAGCGACCGGCGGGCGCTGATCCCGGTTGGTGCCTTCACCGTCTACGACGTCGCCCGCCCCTACAGCATCGGCATCGGGCCGGCCGGCCAGGCGGGCGCCGCGCGGGCGCTGATGCTGCACTTCCCGCGTTACCTGCTGCCGCTGCCGCCCAGCCACCTCGAGCGGCTCACCGCCGTCCCCATGCCCGCAGACCAGGGGATCGGGTCGCTGACCTCACGGTTCCTGACGGAGCTGGCCGCCGGGATCGACCACTACGGCCCGACCGAGGCCGCGCGGCTGGCCACGGCGGCGCTCGAGGTGCTGGCCACCCGGCTCGCCCATGAGCTGGACGGCGAGGGGTGGGTGACGCCGGAGACCTACCGCGGGGCGCTGCTGGCGCAGATCCAGGTGTTCATCCGCGACCACCTGGGCGACCCGTCGCTGTCCCCTGGCACGGTGGCCGCGGCCAGCCACATCTCCGTGAGCTACCTGCACAAGCTGTTCCATGCCGAAGGCATCTCGGTGGCCGCCTGGATCCGCCAGCGGCGGCTGGAGGCGTGCCGCCGAGACCTGGCCGACCCGGCGCTGGCTGCCCGGCCGGTGGCGGCGATCGGGGCGCGCTGGGGCTTTCCCAGCGCCGCCCGGTTCAGCCAGGTCTTCAAGGCGGCCCACGGCATGCCGCCACAGCAGTACCGGCGGTGGGCCGCAGCGGGACCGCGCTGACCTCGACCGCGGGTTCGTGGACCGAGCCGAAAACGCAGTGCGCTGAGGGGTAACGACAGCCTTCCGAGGGCTACCTAGGCTTGCCGTGCGTCAACCCACCGACCACGGAGCCCGCATCGCCTTGTACCTGACAGTGAGACCCGATGCTGCGCCCGTCCCGGCCCGGCCGCCGGGTCGCAGGAGCAGCGACGGCCGCGACGCGCTCATGCTCGCGGTCCTCGTCACCGGGATGTTCATGGCCCTGCTGGACGTGACGATCGTCAACGTCGCCCTGCCGACCATCGGGAGGAGCCTGCACGCCTCCGGCGCCGCCCTCCAGCTGGTGGTGTCCGGCTACGTCGTCAGCTACGCGATGCTGCTCATCACCGGCGCGCGCCTAGGCGACCTGCTCGGCCACCGCAACCTCTACCTCGCCGGCCTCGGCGCGTTCACGCTGGCGTCGCTCGCCTGCGGCCTGGCGCCGACCACCGCCGCCCTCATCGGCGCCCGCATCCTCCAGGGTGCCGGCGCCGCCCTGATGGTCCCCCAGACCCTCAGCGTCATCCAGCACCGCTTCGACGGCCCGGCGCGCGCCCGTGCCCTGAGCATCTACGCGACCGCGCTGGCCAGCGGCGCCGTGGTCGGCCTGGTGCTGGGCGGGGTCCT
>DATENJ010000636.1:0-15863 GCA_035275125.1 Actinomycetes bacterium
TGCGGGCGGTTCCAGCGCGCCCACCGATGCGTCGGGTGGGAGTGGGTCGGGCTCGAACAGGGTGGCGGTCGCCGGGGCCGTGCCGAGCTCGTCGGGGGTGAAGATCCGGATGGTGCCGTATTCGCCGTCGTAGCCGGCGTCGCGGAGGACGGCGCCGCGGCGGACCCGGTCGACGGCCTCGGCGACCAGGGGTGGGGCGGCCTTGGCGATCTCGTCCACCGGGATCCGCTCAAGGATGTCCAGCTCGGGGCCGAGCTGGTCGACCAGGCCGGTGACCACCGCCGTGACCGCCTTGCTCCGGGGGCCGACGCCGAGGACCTCGCCGACCAGCTCGGGGAGCTGGAGGATGTTCCGGAACCCGGCCGCCCCGGGGGGCCGGGTGCCTTCGGGGCGGTCGGCCAGGGTCTCGACCCGGTGCAGGACCCCGACGGTCGGGGGCTTGCCGCAGACCGGGCACAGGCCACCGTTGCGGCGGGTCTCGGCCGGCTCCATGCGGACGTCGCACTTGCGGTGGCCGTCGAGGTGGTACTTGCCCTCCTCGGGGAAGAACTCGAAGGTGCCCTCGAACCCCTCGCCGGTCTCGAGGGCCCGCCGGATGGCGTAGTAGTCGATCTCGGTGTCCAGCACCGTCGCCTCCCGGCCCAGCGCCGGCGGGGAGTGGGCGTCGGAGTTGCTGACCAGCCGGTAGCGGTCGAGGCCCGACACCCGCCAGCACATCTCCGGGTCGGCCGACAGCCCCGTCTCCAGGGCGAAGATGTGGCCGGCCAGGTCGGCGTAGCAGTCCTCGACCCGGTCGAACCCCGACTTGGAGCCGAGCACCGCGAACCAGGGTGTCCAGAGATGCGCCGGGACCAGGTAGGCGCCGTCCCCGCTCTCCAGGGTGATCTCCAGCAGGTCGCGCGAGTCCAGGCCCAGGATCGGCCGCCCGTCCGAGGCCAGGTTCCCGATCCGCTGGAGGGCCGCCGTGCAGCGGGCCGCCGACGCCATGTCGGGCATGTAGAGCAGGTGGTGCACCTTGCGGGTCCGCTCGGCCCGCTTGTAGATGGTGGAGATCTCGACCGACAGCATGAACCGCACCGGCCCCCGGCAGCTCGCCGGCAGCCGCGCCTCCACCGACCGCTCGACATCCTCCCGCAGCCGGAACAACCCCGGCTCGGCCGGCACCAGGGTCGACTCCAGCTCCTCGAACCACCCGGGGTGGGTGAAGTCGCCGGTCCCGATCACGCTGATGCCCTTGCGCCGCCCCACCAGGGCCAGATGCTCCAGGTCACAGTCCCGGCTACAGGCTCTCGAGAACTTCGAGTGAATATGGAGGTCGGCGTAGAACGGCGGCATGGCCCGAACCTACCACGCCCATCCGTCAGCCCTTCCGGGCGGTAACTCGCGGTCCGGTGGGATAGAACGGTACGCGAGCGCGGGGGAGCCGCGGGGTCGACCATCGGACTGGGGATGAGCGCCGGCATGGGCACCGTTCGGGATGTGGTTCCGCGGCGCTGTGACAGCCTGGTGCCCCCGCGGCCTCCGCCAAGGCCGCTGACGAAGTGGCTCCTGCGGCACCGGGTCGGGGAGGTCGAGGGGCCGGAGGCCAAGGAGACGGCCGGCGACCAGCACCCGTGGTGGCAGGTGATGTGCCTCACCGGGGTGGACTACTTCTCGACCCTGAGCTACCTGCCGGGGATCGCCATCCTGGCCGCCGGTGCCCTCTCGCCGCTCGCGACCCTGCTGATCGTCCTGCTGACCCTGTTCGGGATGCTGCCGGTGTACCGGTCTGTGGCCGCCGAGAGCCCGCACGGGCACGGCTCGGTGGCCATGCTGGAGCGGCTGCTGTCGTTCTGGCGCGGCAAGCTGTTCGTGCTGACCCTGCTCGGGTTCGTGGCCACCTCCTGGATCATCACCATCACCCTGTCCTCGGCCGACGCGACCGCCCACATCGTCGAGAACCCCTTCACCCCCGGGTTCCTCCAGGACCAGCAGGTCCCGATCACCCTGGTGCTGCTGGTGGTGCTGGGCGCGGTGTTCCTGGCCGGGTTCAGCGAGGCGGTCAGCATCGCCATCCCCCTGGTGGCCATCTACCTGGTGCTCAATGCGGTGGTGGTGGCCGCCGGGCTGGTCCAGATCCTGACCGACCCCGGGCCGCTGCCCGCCTGGCGCGACGCGCTCGCCGGCTACGCCGGCCCTGGCGAGATGCTGCGCACGGCCGTGCTGGCCTTCCCGCTGCTGGTCCTCGGGCTGTCGGGGTTCGAGACCGGGGTGAGCATGATGCCGTTGGTCAAGGCCGAGGGCGCCACCGAGGAGGAGCGCCTGGCGGCGCGTATCCGCAACACCCGCCGCCTGCTGACGGTGGCCGCGGCCATCATGAGCGTCTACCTGCTGGCCACCACCTTCGTCACCGCCGTGCTCATCCCCCCGGCCGAGTTCCAGGAGGGCGGGCAGGCCAGCGGGCGGGCCCTGGCGTACCTGGCCCACCAGTACCTTGGCGAGGGCTTCGGCACCGTCTACGACATCAGCTCGATTCTCATCCTGTGGTTCGCCGGCGCGTCGGCGATGGCCGGGCTCATCAACATCGTGCCCCGCTACCTGCCCGGGTACGGGATGGCCCCCGAGTGGGGCCGGGCCGTGCGGCCGGTGGTGCTGGTCTACACCGCGCTGGCGGTGATCATCACCATCCTGTTCAAGGCCGACGTCAACGCCCAGGCGGGCGCCTACGCCACCGGGATCCTGGCCATGATGGTCTCGGCCGCGTTCGCGGTCACCGCGACCGCCCGGCGGCGGCGCAGACGCCGGGCGGCGCTCGGGTTCAGCGTTGTCACCCTCGTGCTGCTGTACGCCCTGGTCGACAACGTGATCGAGAAACCCGACGGCATCGCCATCTCGGCCGGCTTCATCCTCGGCATCGGGGTCGTCTCGCTCATCTCCCGGGTCTGGCGCAGCACCGAGCTGCGAGCCAGCCGGATCGAGTTCGACGACCCCGCCAGGGAGCTGATCGCCGAGGCCATCGCCAGCGGCGGGCTCCACGTCATCGCCAACAAGCGCCAGGCCGGCGACGCCCTCGAGTACGCCCTCAAGGAGCAGGAGCAGCGCGCCATCAACCCCATCCCGGCCGACGCCCACGTGCTCTTCCTCGAGATCACCGTGCAGGACCCCTCCGACTTCTCCCGGGTCCTCGAGGTCCGTGGGGTGAAGATCGGCGGCTACCGCGTCCTGCGGACCGACAGCCCGGTCGTCCCCAACGCCCTGGCCGCCGTGGTGCTGTGCCTCGGGCAGATCAGCGGCCTGCGGCCGCACTGCTACTTCCAGTGGGCCGAGGGCCACCCGCTTGGCAACCTGCTGCGCTACCTGCTGTTCGGCGAGGGCGACACCGCCCCGGTGACCCGGGAGGTCCTGCGCGAGGTCGAGCCCGACCCGGCGAAGCGGCCCGCCATCCACGTCGGCGGCTGACCGGCCAGCAACTTACTCGGTTCAGTCATCGGGGTTCGGCTGTCCTCCAAGGTATTGACGCCGCACTGTTCGGGATGCTTTCATCCCTCTACTTACACGGTTCAGTAACTAGAGGGGACTGCCGTGGGGAGCGACCGGGACATGCTGCTGCTCGACGGGCGGCCCTGGCTGGGGGCCAACTTCTGGTCGCGGACCGGTGGCCCGTTGATGTGGCGCAGCTACGATCCCGCGGTCGTCCGTGAGGAGCTGGCCGTGCTGGCCGACCACGGGATGAACCTCACCCGGTCGTTCTGCTACTGGCCCGACTTCCATCCCGAGCCCGACCGGCTCGACCAGCGGATGCTCGAGCGGCTGGCCGACTTCCTGGACCGGCACACCGAGGCCGGGATGGCCACCGTCCCCACCTTCATCGTCGGGCACATGTCGGGGGAGAACTGGGACCCGGCCTGGCGCCAGGGGCGCGACCTGTACGGCGACGTCTGGATGGTTGCTCGGCAGGCCTGGTTCGCCCGCCAGGTCACCGAGCGGTTCGCCGGGCACCCGGCGGTGGCCGGATGGCTGCTGTCCAACGAGATGCCGATCTACGGGGGGCCGGCCCCGGTGACGACCGTGACCGCCTGGGCCGAGCTGCTGGTGCAGGCCGTCCGGGCCGGGGGCGGCACGCAGCCGCTGTCGCTGGGGGACGGCGCCTGGGGCATCGAGATGACCGGGGTCGACAACGGCTACTCGATCCGGGCCACCGCCCCCCTGATCGACTTCGTCGGCCCGCACGTCTACCCGACGGAGAGCGACCGGGTCCGCCTCCACCTGGCCCCGGCCTTCTCCTGTGAGCTGGCCGGCTTCGCCGGCCGGCCGGTGGTGCTGGAGGAGTTCGGCGTCAGCAGCGGGTTCGCCTCGGCCACCAACGCCAGCCACTACTACCGCCAGGTGCTGCACACCAGCCTGCTGGCCGGCGCGACCGGCTGGATCGCCTGGAACAACACCGACTTCGACAATCTGGCCGACCAGGACCCCTACCGCCACCACCCCTTCGAGATGCACTTCGGGCTGACCGACGCCGCCGGCGCCCCAAAGCCCCAGCTGGCCGAGGTCCGCGCCTTCGCCGCGTTGCTGGAGGCGGTCGACTTCCCGGCCCTTGCCCGCCCGCCGGCCGAGGCCGCCCTGGTCGTGCCGTCCTATCTGGAGCACGCCCACCCGTTCACCCAGCCCGAGGACCGTACTTTCGCGCTCGGCTCGCTCCGCCAGGCCTATGTGGCCGCCTGGGAGGCGGACGTGGCCGTCCGGCCCATGCGCGAGCACGACGGCCTCGAGCCGGGCCGGCGGCTGTACCTGGTCCCGTCCACCAAGGCGCTCACCGCACCCGGATGGCGGGCGCTGGAGCGCTTCGCCGACGACGGCGCCGTCGTCTACGTCTCCTACAGCGCCGGCGGCCACGGGGTCCAGCGCGGCCCCTGGTACGCCGGCCTCGACCGGATGTTCGGCGTCGAGCATCAGCTCACCCACGGACTCGTCGACCCCATCGAGGAAGAGGAGGTGGTCGTCACTTTCGTGCGCGACTTCGGGTCGATCCCGCAAGGCAGCCGGCTGGAGGTCCGCGCCGGAGGCGACCAGCACGTGCGGGTGTTCCTGCCCGTCAGGCCGGTCGCCGCCGAGGTCGTCGCGGTCGACCAGCGGAACCGGCCGGTGCTGCTGGAGCGCGCGGCCGCCGGCGGCGGCCGGATGGTGCTGTGCACCTATCCGCTCGAGCAGCTGGCGGCGGCGACGGCCCGGGTCAACCCCGAGCCCACCTGGCGCATCTACGACGCGCTGGCCACCGTCGCCGGCCTCAACCGTCCGGTGACGGTCGAGGACCCGCGGGTCATGGCCGCCGAGCTGCGCCATCGCGACGGCCGGAACTTCGTCTGGCTGGTCAGCCAGTCGGACACCGAGGTCACCGTCAAGCCGACGGTCAAGGGCCGCCTGGCCGACCTCGACACCGGGCAGCCCACCGAGGAGGTCAGCCTCGACGCCTTCGGCGTACGGGTCCTGCGGCGACTGCCCAGAACCCCGGTGGGGTCCCTGTGAGGAGAAAGGGGACAGGAATGCGAGACAAGCTCAGGATGGCGATCGTGGTCTCGGTGGTGTGCCTGCTGGTGGCGGCGTGCACCGGCAACGACTCGGGCTCCGGGTCGTCCGGGCAGGGCCAGCCAGCCGGCGGGGTCCCGACGGCCAGCCCGGTGTCCTACCCGCGCAACGAGACCCTCTACACCAGCGGGACCCAGTGGGGGCCGCCCTCCAACTGGAACCCGATCATGGACTGGCAGTACGCCACCGGGACCGAGGGCCTGGTCTACGAGAACCTGTTCCTGTACGACCCGCTCAAGGACGAGTACAAGCCCTGGCTGGCTGAGAAGGGCGACTGGACCAGCAAGAACGTCTACGAGCTGACCCTGCGCGACGGGCTCACCTGGAGCGACGGCAAGCCGCTGACCTCCGAGGACGTCGTCTTCACCTTCGAGCTGGGCAAGTTCGAGTCGGTGCCGTACCACAACCTGTGGAACTGGCTGAAGAGCGCCGAGGCGGTCGACGCCCGCACCGTCCGGTTCACCTTCTCCCAGGCCCTGTATCAGGAGTGGGGCAACCACCTCTACAACCGGCCGATCGTCCCCAAGCACCTGTGGGAGGGCCGCTCGGAGAAGGACGTTGCCACCGGGGCCAACGACAAGCCGGTCGGCAGCGGGCCCTACCTCTACCAGACCCACAGCCAGGACCGGATGGTCTGGGTGAAGAACGACAAGTGGTGGGCCAGGGACAAGCTCGGCCTCGACGTCAAGCCCAAGTACATCGTGGACATCGTCAACGGCAGCAACAACGTCGCCCTCGGCCTGGTCCTCCAAGGCGGCCTCGACCTGTCCAACAACTTCCTGCCCGGCGTGGCGACCCTCGTCCAGGGGGGCTACGGCGTCCAGACCTACTACCCCAACGCCCCCTACATGCTGGCCGCCAACACCGCCTGGCTGGTCCTGAACACCAAGAAGAAGCCGATGGACGACCCGGCGTTCCGCAAGGCCCTGGCCTCGGCGATCGACACGCCCAAGATCGTCAGCGGCGTCTACGGCCGGATCGTGTCGGCCGCCAACCCGACCGGGCTGCTGCCCAACTGGGACAAGTACGTGGACAAGTCGGTGGTGGACAAGCTCGGGTTCGGCTACGACCCCGCCAAGGCGAAGTCGCTGCTGGCCGCGGCCGGCTACAAGGACACCAACGGCGACAAGCTGGTCGAGGGCCCGGACGGGTCCAAGATTGAGCTGAACCTCATCGTCCCCAACGGCTGGACCGACTGGATGGAGTCCATCCGGGTCGTCGCCGACAGCGCCAAGGCGGCCGGGATCAAGGTCAACACCGAGTTCCCCGACTACGCGGCCCTGGTCGACGCCCGCAACAAGGGTGACTTCGACATGGTCATCAACAACGAGAAGCAGGTCTCCAACTCGCCCTGGGAGTACTACGACTACATGTTCCGGCTGCCGGTCCAGGACTCCCAGAGCACGGCCAACTTCGGCCGCTACGAGAACAAGAAGGCCTGGGACCTTGTCCAGCAGCTCGACAAGACGCCGGTGGACGACACCGCCGCCATGAAGAAGATCACCTCCCAGCTCCAGCGCATCCAGCTCACCGACCTGCCGGTGATCCCGCTCTGGTACAACGGCCTGTGGTCGCAGGCCAACAACACCGTCTGGACCAACTGGCCGTCGGCCAAGGCCGACGCCAGCCACTACCTGCCCGCGACCTGGCGCAACTACTTCGAGATGGGCAGCATCCTGATGCTGACCGAGCTCGAGCCGGCCAAGCAGTAGCGGCCCGACCAGCCGTCACGGCGACGAGGAGCGGAAGATGCGCCGGTACTTCGGGCGGAAGCTCGGCATCTACATCCTCACGTTCTTCGTCGCCGTGACCATCGACTGGATGATCCCGCGGTTCATGCCCGGCGACCCGGTGCAGACGATGCTGTCGCGGGCGTCGCTGCGCCCCGAGGCGGCCCAGTCCATGCAGGCCTACCTCAACAACGTGTTCGGGCTGGACGTGCCCCTGTGGCGCCAGTACCTGAGCTTCTGGGGCGGGCTGGTCCGGGGCGACCTAGGGGTCAGCGTCTGGCTGTTCCCCCAGCCGGTGACCGGCGTGATCCTGCGGGCCGTCCCCTACACCCTGGCCCTGCTCGTCCCGGCGATCCTGCTCAGCTGGTGGGCTGGCAACAAGTTCGGCGCCCTGGCCGCCCGCCGCAAGTGGCTCGACAACACCGTCCTGCCGGTCGGCTACGTGCTCACCGCCACCCCGTACATGTGGCTGGCCATCCTGCTGGCCTGGCTGCTCGGGTCGGTGGCGGGGTGGTTCCCGCTGTCGGGCGGCTACAGCTTCTCGCTGGCCCCCTCGTGGTCGGCCGAGTTCCTGGGCAGCCTCCTGTGGCACTGGTTCCTGCCGTTCCTGTCGCTGTTCCTGGTCGCCTTCGGCGGCTGGGCGATCGGCATGCGCAACCTGGTCATCTACGAGCTGGAGGCCGACTACATCCACTACCTGGAGTCGCTGGGCGCGCCCCGGCGGCTGGTCCGGCGCTACGCCTTCCGCAACGCCCGGCTGCCCCAGCTGACCGGGCTCGCCCTCCAGCTCGGGGTGCTGGTCGCCGGGGCGCTGGTCACCGAGATCGTCTTCTCCTACCCGGGCCTCGGCTACCTGGTCCTCCAGGCGGTCAACAACCAGGACTTCTTCCTGCTCCAGGGCGTGTTCCTGTTCATCGTCCTCGGGGTCCTGGCGGCCAACTTCCTGATCGACATCGCCTACGTGGTGATCGACCCGCGCACCCGGACCGGGATGCGAGGTGACGGGGCATGATCCGGGGCCGCCGCGAGTTCCTGTACTTCGCCGGCCGCAACCGCAAGCTGGTCGCCGGGCTGGCCGTGGTCGCCGGGTTCCTGGTCGTGGCCGCCGTCGGCCCGACGCTCACCGACCACGGTCCCAACGACTACGTGGGACCGGCCGGCCAGCCCCCCTCGGCCGCCTTCTGGTTCGGGACCACCACCTTCGGCCAGGACGTGTTCGCCCAGTTCACCCACGGCCTGCGCTCGACCTTCCTGGTCGGGGTGCTCGGCGGGGGCCTGGCGGGGCTGATCGGCATGGTGGTCGGCTTCACCGCCGGCTACCGGGGCGGGATCGTCGACGAGGTCCTGAACATGGTCACCAACGTCGTCCTGGTCATCCCGACCCTGGCCGTCCTGCTCATCGTCGCCGCCTACCTGCGGTTCCGGGGGGTCGTCCCCGAGGCCATCTTCATCGGGCTCACCTCCTGGCCGTGGGTGGCCAGGGCGGTCAGGGCCCAGACGTTCTCGCTGCGGTCGCGCGAGTTCGTCGACCTGGCCCGGCTCAGCGGCGCCGGCGGGCGGGCCGTCGTCGTCCGCGAGATCGCCCCCAACATGAGCTCGTACCTGGTCATGACGGGCATCCTGCTGTTCGGCGGGGCGGTCCTGCTGGCCGCCACCCTCGACTTCATCGGCCTCGGTCCGACGAGCGGCATATCGCTCGGGCTGATGATGAACAACGCCGTGCTCTGGAGCGCCCTCCAGCTCGGCATGTGGTGGTGGTTCGTCCCGCCCGGCCTCGGCATCACGGCCATCGTCGGGTCGCTGTACATCATGAACGTCGGCCTGGACGAGGTCTTCAACCCCAAGCTGCGGAAGCTGTGAGGACGATGGCGCTCAAGGTCGACAACCTCCAGGTCTGGTACCGGACCCTGCGCGGCGACGTGCAGGCCCTCGACGGGGTCAGCTTCTCCGTCGGTGACGGCGAGCTGGTCGGGCTGGCCGGCGAGTCCGGCTGCGGCAAGTCCACCCTCGGCAAGAGCCTTGTCCGCCTGGACGGCCGCATGCGCCATGTCGGCGGCACCGTCGAGCTGGACGGCAAGGAGCTGCCCATCGGGAACTCGGAGCGGATGAACGGCTTCCGCTTCAAGGAGGTCTCGATCATCCCCCAGTACGCCATGAGCGCCCTCAACCCGACCCGCCGCATCGGCCGGATGGTGGCCGAGCTGCTCGAGTCGCGCGGGGTCCGGTCCGAGGGTGGCCAGCTGGACGAGCTGCGGCGCCGCATCGAGCTGGTCGGGCTCGACCCCGAGGTGCTGGACCGCTACCCGATCGAGCTCTCGGGCGGGATGAAGCAGCGCATGGTGATGGTCATCTCGACCCTGCTCAACCCGTCGCTGCTGGTCGCCGACGAGGTCACCTCGGCCCTTGACGTCCGCAACCAGAAGGCGGTCGCCGAGGCCCTGGTCGACTTCCGCGACCGCAACTACGTGAAGAGCACCATCATCATCACCCACGACCTGTCCCTGGCCTACCAGATCGCCGACAGCATCATCGTCATGTACGCCGGCAAGCTGGCCGAGAAGGCCCCCACCGACACCCTGATCGGCGCCCCCCGCCACCCCTACACCCGGATGCTGATCGGGGCCCTGCCCGAGGTCGGCGTCCGCTACGACACCAAGCGGCTCACCGGCATCGCGGGCAGCCCGCCGTCGCTGCTCGACCCGCCGACGGGGTGCCGGTTCCGGGACCGCTGCCCGCTGGCCTTCGAGAAATGCGCCGAGCAGCCGCCCTTCCTCGAGGTGGCCCCGGACCACGCCGTCGCCTGCTGGAAGGCCTTCTGAGCCATGCTGCGCCTCGATCACGTCTCCAAGAGCTACCGGGTCGGGACCTTCGGGGGCCGGGAGCTGGCCGCGGTCCGCGACGTCAGCCTCCAGGTGGAGCCGGGCGAGGTCGTCTCCCTGATCGGCGAGAGCGGCAGTGGCAAGAGCACCATCGGCCGCATGATCCTGCGCCTGACCACCGTCACCGGCGGCCGGATCACCTTCGACGGCACCGACGTGGCCGGGCTCACGGGAGGCCGGCTGCGGGCCTACTACGGCAAGGTCCAGGGCGTCTTCCAGGACCCGTTCAGCTCCTACAACCCCATCTTCAAGGCCGACAGGGTGCTGGAGCTGCTCCGCGAGCCCTACTTCGCGGGCCTGGACGGCCGCCAGTGGCGGGCCAAGGTGGAGAGGTCGCTCCAGGCGGTGCGCCTCGACCCCGGCCAGGTGCTGGGCAAGTACCCCCACCAGCTCAGCGGCGGCCAGCTCCAGCGGATGCTGGTGGCAAGGGCCCTGCTGCTGGACATCCGGCTGCTGGTGGCCGACGAGGTCATCAGCATGCTCGACGCCTCGACCCGGGTCGACGTCCTCAACCTGCTCGGCGACCTCAAGGCCAGGGGGCTGGGCATCCTGTTCATCACCCACGACCTGTCGCTGGGCAACTACATCAGCGACACCGCGGTCATCCTCCACCGGGGCGAGATCGTGGAGACCGGGGCCACCGACCGGGTATTCGGCCGCCCCCAGCACCCCTACACCCGGTCGCTGCTAGCCTCAGTGCCACAGCTGCACCGCAAGTGGGACCGGGACGAGCGGCGGCTGGTCAGCGAGCCGGCAGGGGAGGGGAGCGGGTGACCAAGCGGGCCACCATCGCCGACATCGCCCAGCGGGCGGGGCTGTCCAAGGGCGCCGTCTCCTACGCCCTCAACGGCCTGCCCGGGGTGTCGGAGTCGACCCGCCAGCGGGTCCTCAAGCTGGCCGCCGAGATGGGCTGGCGGCCCAACAGCGCCGCAAGGGCCCTCTCGGCGTCCCGGGCCGGCGCCCTCGGGCTGGTCATGGCCCGGTCGGCCAGCACGCTCGGGGTGGAGCCGTTCTTCATGAAGCTGCTGTCGGGGATCGAGAACACCCTGGCCGCCCGCTCTGCCGCCCTGGTCCTGCAGGTCGTGCCCGACCACGACGCCGAGGTCGAGGCCTACCGCCGCTGGTGGGCCGAGCGGCGGGTCGACGGCATCTTCCTGATCGACCTCCACCTCGAGGACAAGCGGGTGCTGGTGCTGGAGGAGCTGGGCCTGCCCGCGGTGGTCATCGGCGGCCCCGGCCACCACGGCCGCCTGCCCGGGGTGTGGAGCGACGACGGCAGCGCCATGGCCATGGTGGTCGAGTACCTGGCCGCCCTCGGCCACCGCCGGGTGGCCAGGGTTGCCGGCCCGGCGGGCCTGCTCCACACCGAGCTCCGCAGCCGCGCCTTCGAGGAGGTCGGGGCCCGGCTGGAGCTGGACTCGGTGGTCACCGTGGCCACCGACTACAGCCCCGAGCAGGGGGCGCAGGCGACCCGCCGGCTGCTGTCGGGCGCCTCGCGGCCCACGGCGGTGATCTACGACAACGACGTGATGGCCGTGGCCGGCACCTCAGTGGCCCACGAGATGGCCGTCGACGTGCCCCGGGACCTGTCGATCGTGGCCTGGGACGACTCGGTGCTGTGCCAGATCGTCCATCCGCCCCTCACGGTGCTCAGCCGCGACATCGTGGCCTATGGGGCCCGGGCCGCCGAGCGACTGCTCGCGCTCCTGGACGGCGAGACCGTCGGTGACTTCGAGGACGCCATGCCCCGGCTGATCACCCGAGGCAGCACCGCCCGCCCACCCACCTGATCGGCCCGTTTCGCCAGCCCGTCCGAGGGGCCGGCGGTACGCTGGCGGCCATGCGCTCCCGCCTCGCCGTCGCGCTCGCCGCCGCCCTCGTGTGCCTGGCCCTGCCGGCGTCGGCCCAGGAGGTCGAGGGGGCCGAGGTGGCCATGCGCCTTGAGGACCAACGGATCTACGAGTCGAGCGGCCTGGCCCTCAGCCGGCGCCACCAGGCGGTGGTCTGGACCCACAACGACAGCGGCGACGAGGCGCGGCTGTTCGCGGTCGGTCCCGAGGGCCGCACCCTGGCCACCCTCGCCCTGGCCGGGGTGGAGGCGCGCGACTGGGAGGCGCTGGCCGCCGGCCGCGACGACCGGGGCCGGCCGGCCCTGTTCGTCGGCGACATCGGCGACAACCAGGGCCTCTGGCCCGACGTGTCGGTCTACCGGGTGGCCGAGCCGGCCCAGCTGCGCGACGCTACCGTCCCGGCGGTCCGCTACCGGCTCCGCTACGCCGACGGCTCCCACAACGCCGAGGCCCTGCTGGTCGACCCGCGCAGCAACCGCCTGTATGTGGCGACCAAGGAGGAGGCCGGCGGCGGCCTGTACCGGGCCCCGTCCCCGCTCCGGACCGACCAGGTCAACGTCCTGCACCGTGTGGCCCGCGTCCCCCCGGTCATCACCGACGGCGCCTTCGCCCCCAACGGCCGCCTGTTCGTCCTCCGCGACTACCAGGGCGCCTACGTCTACCGGGCATCCGGCCGCCGGATCGGGTCGTTCGAGCTCCCACTGCAGTTCCAGGGCGAGTCGATCACGGTGACCGCCGACGGCCGCTCGGTCCTGGCCGGTTCCGAGGGCCCCGAGAGCGAGGTCTGGCGCGTCCCCCTGCCCGAGTCGGCCCTCGCCCAGGTCACCCCGATCACCCGCCCCCTAGCCACGACCTCAGCGCCGACAGCCCCCGAACCGCGGGACAGGGGAGCGACGCCGTTCCTGGTCGCGGTCGCCGCCCTGATCCTGGTGAGCGCGGTCACCTTGGTTCTCGTGACCCGCCGCCGTTCCTAGCGGATGTGGAACAGCCCCGTCTAGAGCGCGATCCCCGGGTAGAGGGGGAACCGGTCCAGGAGGTCGGCGGCGCGGCGCTTGGCCTGGTCGCGGACGGTCGGGTCCAGCTCGTACTTGGCTTTGGAGTCGGGGACGGGCTGGGTGGCCTCGAGGACGGCGTGGACGACGGCGGCGACCTCGCGCATCTCGTCGGCGCCCATGCCGAGGGTGGTGACGGCCGGGGTGCCGAGCCGCAGGCCGCTGGTGTACCAGCTGCCGTTGGGGTCGAAGGGGATCACGTTGCGGTTGAGGGTGATGCCGGCCTCGCGGAGGGCGGTCTCGGCCTGGCGGCCGGTGAGGCCGTAGGGGCGGGCGTCGACCAGGAGCAGGTGGTTGTCGGTGCCGCCGGTGATCACGGTCGCGCCCTGCTGCTGGAGGGCGTCGGCCAGGGTGGCGGCGTTGTCGACGATCCGCTGGGCGTAGTCGGCGAACTCCGGCCGTGACGCCTCGGTCAGGGCGACCGCCTTGGCCGCCATGATGTGGCCGAGCGGGCCGCCCAGGACCAGCGGGCAGCCCCTGTCGACGGTGGCGGCGAACTCCTCGGTGCACAGCACCATCCCGCCCCGCGGCCCGCGCAGGGTCTTGTGGGTGGTGGTGGTGACCACCTGGGCGTGGGCCACCGGGTCGTGGTCGCCGCTGAACACCCTGCCCGCGACCAGGCCGGCGAAGTGGGCCATGTCGACCATCAGCACGGCCCCGACCTCGTCGGCGATCTCCCGGAAGATGCGGAAGTTGATCTTGCGCGGGTAGGAGCTGTAGCCGGCCAGCAGGATCAGCGGCCGGAAGCTCTCGGCCTGCTTGCGGACCTGGTCGTAGTCGAGCAGTCCGGTGGTCGGGTCGACCGAGTAGCGGGCGATCTCGAACAGCTTCCCCGACACGTTGGGCCGGAAGCCGTGGGTCAGGTGGCCGCCCGCGTCAAGGGCCATGCCGAGGAGGCGCTGGTTGCCGAGCTCATGCCGGAGCGACTCCCAGTCGGCCTCCGACAGGCTCTGGAGGTCCTTGGCGCCGAGCCGCTCCAGCGCCGGGGCCTCGACCCGCTTGGTCAGGATCGACCAGAACGCCACCAGGTTGGCGTCGATGCCGCTGTGCGGCTGGACGTAGGCGTGGTCGCTGCCGAACAGGCCCTTGGCCAGCTCCACGCCCCGGCGCTCGATGGTGTCGACGTTCTCGCAGCCGGCGTAGAAGCGGTGCCCGGGCGAGCCCTCGGCGTACTTGTCCGACAGCCAGTTGCCCATGGCCAGCAACGTCGCCGGGGAGGCGAAGTTCTCCGAGGCGATCAGCTTGAGGTTGGCCCGCTGGTCGGCCAGCTCGGCCACGACGGCCGAGGCGATCTCGGGCGCGACCTCGCCGACCACGTCCAAGGCGGCCGCGAAGGCGAGGGCGTCGGCGCTGACCCCGCTGAGGTCGGCGTCAGGGCAGACGGTTCGGAGATAGGAAGCGAGGGTCGAGTCGGGGTTCATGGTCCTCTCCCTGTCGGTGGCGGCCGCCAGCCCGCATCCTACCCGTCGCCACCCTGCCGGGACCGGGTGCCGGCTCGTCCTATACTGCGCGTTACAACCGGAGGCTCGCCTCCTCCACCCCGCCGCAAGGGAGGAGGTGAAAGAGATGACGCACCTTACGTCCCGCATGGCCCGCATCGCCTGGTCGCTCGCATCGCTGGCCGCGCTGGCCGCCGCCCTCGGCGCCGGCCGCAAGTGGGCCTAGGGACCAGCTCCCGGCAGCGCTGAACAGGCTCGACAAGGGATCGACCGGCATGGTGTGCTAACGCCCCGATCGCCGGTCTGACCCATCTTGCTGGTTTGGTGACGATGGTCGCGTACCACCGCTCATCAGCGCTGCACGCCTACGTGCTCGCCGTCTCGGCGGTCGGGCTGTGCCTGGTTGCACTCCTTGTGGTGGTCCAGGGGCCGACCACCGTGCTGCGCCAGCCACCCCTGTTCTGGGTGCTGCTGACCAGCCTGGTGGTCATGGAGTCCCTGCCGATCCTCACCAAGGTCAGTGGAGGGACCCAGGCGGTCACGACCGCCGAGGCGTTCGCGTTCGCGATCCTGCTCGGCTGGGGCACGACCCCGGCCGTGATCGCCATGGCCCTGGCCGTCCTCCTCTCGGACGTGCTGCGCCGGGCGGCGCCCGAGAAGATCGTCTTCAACGTCGGCCAGTACGCCCTGCTGATGGCGGTCGCCGGTGGCGTCTACGAGCTCCTTGGCGGCGACCGGCCCTTCGGCCCCGACGACCTGCCGGCGTTCGGGGTGGCGGCGCTGGTCTACTTCTTCGGCAACCTCGTCCTGGTCGGGCTGGTCACCACCCTGGCCCATGGACGGAGCTTCGTCGCCGACCTCAAGGAGTGCCTGCGGGCCGAGGCCTGGCCGTACACGATGGTCTTCGCCATGGCCCCGATCATGCTCTCGGTGGCCCAGGTGAGCGTCGGCCTGCTCCCCCTGGTCCTGCTGCCGATGTTCGCCGTCCGCGACGCCCTCCGGACCGCCGAGGAGGCCGAGGAGCTCCGCCTGGCCGCCGAGCAGTCGGCCGAGCGGGCCAGGACGGTGGCGGCCGAGCACGCCCGGCTCGCCGAGGCCGAGCACGCCCTGGTCGAGCGGCTGCGGGAGAGCGACCGGCTCAAGGACGACCTGCTGGCGGCCGTCTCCCACGAGCTGCGCACCCCCCTGGCCGGCATGCTGGGCGCGCTGGCCACCCTGAGCGCCCGCGAGGGCCAGCTCACCGACCCGCAGCGCCAGGAGCTGGTCGACATGGCGGCCCGCCAGGGCGACCGGCTCAAGCTCCAGATCGAGCAGCTGCTGCTGGCGGCCCGGCTGGAGCGCAGCGGCCACG
>DATENJ010000637.1:0-8596 GCA_035275125.1 Actinomycetes bacterium
CCCCCTCGAGTTCGTGCCCGGGGCGATCCGCGGCCAGCTCCACCGCCTGGCCTAGGTCCGGGGGGGCGGACGGGCCCGCGCTGGGACGGTCCCCAGCGCGGGCCCTCCGTCGTTCGGAGCCCGGCCACCCTCCCGGCGCCCGGGGCGGGCGTTCAGGCCGTCGGCGTCCCGGCCGGCCCTTCCAGGCCCAGCTCGGCCACCGACGTCTCGCGCATCTTGAACTTCTGCACCTTGCCGGTGACGGTCATCGGGAACTCGTCCACGAACCGCCAGTAGCGGGGGATCTTAAAGGAGGCGATCCGGCCCCGGCACCAGTCGCGCAGCTCGTCGCCGGTGACCTCCCTGCCCTCCCGCAGCCGCACCCAGGCGCACAGCTCTTCGCCGTAGCGGGCGTCGGGCACGCCCACCACCTGCACGTCGCCGACGGCCGGGTGCTGGTAGAGGAACTCCTCGACCTCCCGCGGATAGACGTTCTCGCCACCGCGGATGACCATGTCCTTGATGCGGCCGACGATGTTGGCGTAGCCGTCGGCGTCCAGGGTGGCCAGGTCGCCGGTGTGCATCCAGCCAGCCTGGTCGATCGCCTCCACGGTGGCCTCCGGGTTCTCCCAGTAGCCGAGCATGACCACGTACCCGCGGGTGCACAGCTCACCAGTTGCGCCGCGCGGCACGATCCGGCCGTTGTCGGGGTCGATCACCTTGACCTCGACATGAGGGTGAATCCTGCCGACGGTGGCGACCCGCTTGTCGACCGGGTCGTCGGTGCCGGTCTGGAACGACACCGGGCTGGTCTCGGTCATCCCGTAGCAGATGGTGACCTCGTCCATGTGCATCTCGGCCTGCACCTTCTTCATCACCTCGACCGGGCAGGGGGAGCCGGCCATGATCCCGGTGCGCAGGCTGGAGTAGTCGAACTCGCCGAAGCGCGGGTGCTCCAGCTCGGCGATGAACATCGTCGGCACCCCGTACAGCGAGGTGCAGCGCTCGGCCTGGACCGCGGCCAGGGTGGCCTCGGGCTCGAATGCCTCGGCCGGGTAGACCATCGCCGCCCCGTGGGTGGTGCAGGCCAGGTTGCCGAGGACCATGCCGAAGCAGTGGTACAGCGGCACCGGGATGCAGACCCGGTCGGCCTCGCTGTAGCCGCAGCCCTCGCCGATGAAGAAGCCGTTGTTGAGGATGTTGTGGTGCGAGAGGGTGGCGCCCTTGGGGAAGCCGGTGGTGCCCGAGGTGTACTGGATGTTGATGGGGTCGTCGAACTGGAGCAGGGCCTCGCGCTCGCGCAGCCGCTCCACCGGCACCCGGCCGGCTCCCTCGCGCAGTTCGTCCCAGCCCATCGCCCCGGCCGGGGTGTCCGGCCCCAGCACCACCCGCCGCTGCAGGGCGGGCAGGTCGCCGGCCACCTGGTCGAGCATGTCCAGGTAGTCGGCCTGGCGGAAGCGGGGGGCGAGGACCAGGGTCGAGACCCCGGACTGGCCGAGGGCATAGGCCAGCTCCGAGGTCCGGTAGGCCGGGTTGATGTTGACCAGGATGGCCCCGGCCTTGGCGGTGGCGTACTGGAGGGTCACCCACTCGGCGTTGTTGGGCGACCAGATGCCGACCCGCTCACCCGGCTCGACCCCGAGGGCCAGCAGCCCGCGGGCCACCTCCTCCACGGCGGCCGAGAACTGGGCGTAGGTCAGGCGCACGCCCTGGTGCACGCTGACCAGGGCGTCGTTGTCCGGCACGCGGGCCGCCGTACGGTCGAGGTTCTGTCCGATGGTCTCGCCCAGCAGCGGCACGGGGCTCGCCCCATGCACATACGAGGGCTCGCTGGCCACGTCCACGGGGGCCTCCTTGCCACCAGGTGCCCGTACCTCAGGCAACCATGATGCACACGGCGGCGGGCTTCTGCGACGATGTACCGATGAACCCCACTGTTCGTACCTCGCCCGAGCCCTGGGCGCCCGACTCCTGGCGGGCGCTGCCGGCCGCCCAGCAGCCCGAGTGGCCCGAGCCGGCCGTGCTCGACCGGGTGCTCAAGGAGCTGGCCTCCCAGCCGCCGCTGGTGTTCGCCGGCGAGGCCCGGACCCTCCAGTCGACCCTGGCCACGGTCGCGGACGGGCACGGCTTCCTGCTCCAGGCGGGCGACTGCGCCGAGACCTTCGACGCCTTCTCGGCCGACACCATCCGCGACAAGCTCAAGGTCATCCTCCAGATGGCGGTGATCCTGACCTACGGGGCCGGGCTGCCGGTGGTCAAGGTGGGCCGCATCGCCGGCCAGTTCGCCAAGCCCCGCAGCCTGCCCAGCGAGCTCGTGGACGGGGTCGACCTGCCCGTGTACCGCGGCGACATGGTCAACGAGCTCGGCTTCGACCGGCAGCGCCGCCAGCCCGACCCGACCCGGATGCTGCGCGCCTACCACCAGTCCTCGGCCACCCTCAACCTGCTGCGGGCCTTCACCAAGGGCGGCTTCGCCGACCTCAACCAGGTCCACAGCTGGAACCAGGAGTTCGTGGCCCGGAGCCCGTCGGGACGGCGCTACGACGCGGTCGCCGACGGCATCGACCGGGCGCTGCGCTTCATGGCCGCCTGCGGCATCGACCTGACCGCCTCCTCGGTCATCCACCAGGTCGACTTCTACACCTCCCACGAGGCCCTCCTGCTCGGCTACGAAGAGGCCATGACCAGGAGCGACAGCCTCACCGGGTGCTGGTACGACTGCTCAGCCCACCTGCTCTGGGTGGGGGAGCGGACCCGGCAGCTGGACGGCGCCCACCTCGAGTTCCTGCGCGGCATCGGCAACCCGGTGGGGGCCAAGCTCGGCCCGGCGGCCACCCCGTCCGACGTGCTCGCCCTATGCGACGTGCTCGACCCGGGACGTGTCCCCGGCCGGCTCACCCTGGTCGCCCGCATGGGCGCCTCCCGGGTCGAGGAGCGGCTTCCCCCGCTGGTCCGGGCCGTCCGCGACGCCGGCCATCCGGTGGTGTGGGCTTGCGACCCGATGCACGGCAACACATTCGTCGGGCCGTCGGGCCACAAGACCCGCCGCTTCGACGACGTCATGGCCGAGCTGGCCGGGTTCTTCGCCGTCCACCGCTCCGAGGGCACCCACCCGGGCGGCATCCACGTCGAGCTGACCGGCGAGGACGTCACCGAGTGCCTCGGCGGGGCCGACGAGATCACCGACGGCCACCTGCACCGCCGCTACGAGACCGCCTGCGACCCGCGCCTGAACGCCAGTCAGGCGCTGGAGCTGGCCTTCCAGGTCACCGAGCTGCTCCGCGGCTGAGGCGGCCGTGGCGACGATCCTCTGGCAGGACGTCGAGACCGGCGCCCTTGACCGCTGCCGGATGGAGGCGGGGAGCGACGGGCTGCGCCTGTCGGGGACCGTGCTCACGCCCGCCCACGGCACCCCGCTGGACGTCCGCTACCTGGTCGAGGCGGGCCCGGACGGGCGCACCCGCCGGGTCGAGCTGGAGCTGGACGGCGGGGCCACTCGCCGGGTGCTGCTGGCCGACGGGGCCGGGCGCTGGCGGTGGCAGGGCGGCCCCGAGCTGACCGAGGTCGCCGGGTCCCTCGACGTCGACCTCACGGTCACCCCGGCCACCAACACCCTGCCCATCCGGCGCCTGGCCGGGCTCGAGGCCGGCCAGGCGGCCGACCTCCAGATGGCCTGGGTCCAGTTCCCCGGCCTTGAGGTGCTCGCATCGGCCCAGCGCTACCAGCGCCTTGCCGCCGACCGCTGGCACTTCTCCACCGGCGACTTCCACGCCGAGCTGCTGGTCGACCCGGACGGCCTGGTGCTCGACTACGGCGGCCTGTTCCGCTCCCTCGCCTACCGCCGCGACTGACCCCCGGTCAGGTGACCGGGACGGTGTCGGGGACGCCGAACTTGCGCCAGTACTGCTTGCCCGTCTCGGGCAGGGTGCGGATCGGGTCGTAGTACTCGTAGCGGCGGCTGAGGGCGTCGGGGTCGTCGAACTCGATCCCGGTGCGGTAGTTCTTGGTCCAGTAGGAGATGCCCTTCTCACGGTCGTAGGCCTCGACCTGGTGGACCCAGCGCTTGCCGACAAAGGGGATGTCGGCCACCACCCGGGGGGTGGCGAAGCCGGGCAGGTAGCCCATGATCGCGTGCTGCAGCTCCTGGGCCTCGGCGATCGAGGTCCGCCAGTGCTCGGAGTTGGGGATCATGTCGCAGGTGTAGAAGTAGTACGGCATGATCTTGGCCCGGTCCAGCAGGGTGAAGCAGAGCTCGAGCAGGTCCTTGGGGGTGGCGTTGACCCCCCGGAGCAGGACCCCCTGGTTGCGGACGTCGCGGAAGCCCATGTCGTGCAGGGCCCCGGTCGCCTTGGCGACCAGCGGGGTGAGCTGGTTGGCGTGGTTGACGTGGGTGTGCAGGGCCAGGTCGACCCCGCGCGCGTTCGCCTTGGCGGCCAGGCGCTCGAGGCCGGCAAGGACCTCGGGCTGGAGGAAGTGCTGGGGCAGGCCCATCAGGCCCTTGGAGGCCAGGCGGATGTCGCGGATGTTGTCGATGTCGAGCAGGGCCGAGACGAACTGCTCCAGCACCCGGATGGGCAGGTTGGCCACGTCCCCGCCGGACACGACCACGTCGCGCACGCTCGGGGTGCGGCGCAGGTAGTCGAGGATCTGCTCGTGGCGGGTGGGCTGCTTGACCGCGAACTTGTACTTGGCCACCTGGGGGGTGGAGTTGCCGACCAGGTCCATGCGGGTGCAGTGACCGCAGTACTGGGGGCAGGTGGGCAGCAGCTCGGCCAGGACCTTGGTCGGGTAGCGGTGGGTCAGGCCCTCGACCGCCCACATGTCGGCCTCGTGCAGGCTGTCGCGGGTCGACAGGGGGTGGCTGGGCCACTCGGCGTCGCGGTCGTCGAAGGCGGGCAGCATGTAGCGGCGCACCGGGTCGGCCCAGAGGTCCCGCTCGTCCATGGTGTTGAGCATCTGGGGCGGGAGCAGCATCGACATGGTGGCCCGCTCGGCCTGGTCCTTCTCGACCGAGTCGAGCAGGTCGGACGGGAACAGGTCGCCGAACACGGCCATCAGCTGGCCCAGGTTCTTGACCGTATGGGCCCGCTGCCACTGGGCCGTCTCCCACTCGGTGCGGGTGACGTCGCGGAAGCCGGGCAGCCGGGTCCAGTCGGGCTCGGCCCACTCCCGCTGGAGCGGGTAGGTGAACGGCTGTTCGGCGGCGTGCGCCCTCGGGACACGGGAGAAGAAAGGACCGGGATTAGTGGTCGGCGCCATCGGTGCTGCCTTTGCGTCCGCAGGTGCCTGCTCGGCCTACCGGCAGGGTCCTTCGCAACCTGGGCCCGCTGTGGGGCGCGGTGAGCCCGCAATGGGGCGCGGCCGCCACGATACCAGACCCGTCAGGAGCGCAGAATCACCCGTTCGCAGTACCGCCCGGCCAGTGGGCGGCCGCCTCGGCCAGGGATCCGTAGCGGCCCTCGAGGCGCCAGCCGGCCATCACCGCCGGGGCGACGAAGCGGATCCGGGGCGGGGCCAGCGGCCGCCCGACCCGCAGCCCGAGCAGGCTGGCCTGGAGCAGCGCCCGGCGGGCCGGCCCGCCACCGACGCCGTAGAGCCGCTTGAGCGGGTCGGGCAGGGTCTGGAAGGCCAGGAACGAGATCAGCCCCCAGAGCGGCCGCCGGGGCACGTCCTTGGGCGGGTCGCCGATCAGCTCGGCCACCCGGCGGGCGCCGTCGGTCATGCGCAGGATGCCCGAGCCCATCACCTCGTCCAGGTAGGCCCGCAGCGCCGGCACGGTGGGCGGGATCCGCTCCCGTGGCAGCCGCAGCAGCTCCGCCGAGACCATCGACTCCTCGTGGAAGGCCTGGCGGCCGGCGTCGTCGAGCCGGCCGACGGTGAGGCGCTCGAAGACAAGGAAGCTGTCGACCAGGCAGGCGTGCACCCATAGCAGCAGCTCCGGGTCGCGGGCGTCGTAGCGCAGCCCGGTGACCGGGTCGACCCCCTTGATGCCCCGGTGGACGTCGTCGATCCGCCTCGAGGCGGCCAGCGCCTCCTCCCTGGTCCCGAACACCACCGTGTAGGTCTGGCGCAGGGTCCGCTCCAGGCGCCGCCACGGCTGGTTGGCGTACATGCCGGTCTGGCGGGCCCCGGCCACCACCAGCGGGTGGGCCGAGTGCATCAGCAGCGCCCTCGCCCCGCCCAGCATCACACTGGCCTCCCGCTGGACACGCCAGGAGACCGAGTCTGGACCGAACAGCCCGGGGTCGACGGTCATGGGTCCACGATAGCGGTGGTGAGCGGGCCCGCATCCCGAGCGCGCCCGGGGCCGGTCGGGCTAGAGCCGGTCGAGCACCTGGGCGTAGCCGCGGTCGTAGCTGACCACGTCGGGCAGCAGGACATGGAAGGCGGCCCCGCCGCCCCAGCGCTCGTCGACCCAGGCGTGGCCGCCGTGGAGGGCCGCGAACCGGGCCACAAGGGACAGGCCGATGCCGACGCCCCGGTGGTGGGACATGGTCGGGGCCGGCCCGGGCCCGCTGGCCCGCCGGAAGGCCTCGAAGATGGTGCCGGCCAGCTCGGCCGGCACCCCCGGCCCGGCGTCCTCGACGATCAGCTCGAGGTCGGCGCCCCTGGCCAGGGCCTTGACCCACACCCTGGTCCCCGGGGGCGTGTGCCGGGTCGTGTTGAGCAGGAGGTTCTCCACGATCCGCTCGACCTTGGGGCCGTCGATGAACGCCTGGATGGGCTCGGCCTCGATGTCGATCGGCCAGCCGGCGAGCTGGTCGACCTCGGTGACCACCCGGTGGACGAGCTCGCGGACGTCGGTCAGCGAACGGTTGGGCTCGAGCACCCCCTCCTCGAGCCGGTTCAGGTCGAGCAGGTCCTTGAGCAGCCGCTCCAGCTTCCTGGTCTTCTCGACCAGCATCCCGACCAGGTCGAGGGCCTGCTCGCGGGGCAGGTTGAGCCGGGTCCGCTCCAGGGTGACGGCCACCCCGAGCATGGCCGTGAGCGGGGTGCGCAGGTCGTGGGAGACCGCCCGCAGGAAGGTGTCCTTCATGTCGTCCATGGCTCGCAACCGGTCGGCGGCGGCCAGCTCGCGGCGCAGGCTGTCCTTGAGCTCCTGCTCGCGCTCGGACAGCTGCACCACGGTGGCCCGGAGGCGGGCGTTGAGCTGGCGGTTCTCGATCAGGGCGACGATCTGGCGGGAGATGACGAGCAGCCCGATCACGGTGCCGGTGAAGACCAGGAACGGCTCGAACTCGCCGGTGGTGATCTGGATGCCCACCCCGGTGACGGCGGCAACGATCAGGGGCGCGTAGGGGAGGGCGAGCCGGGTGATCGACGGCTCCACCTCGTCGTCGCTGCGGCGCAGCTCGGCCACGGTCGGCTTGAGGGCGGTGGCCGCCAGCAGCAGCCAGCCGACCACCCAGCCGGCGTCGACCAGGCCGCCGGTGCCGTAGCTGCCGGTCGGGTGCTTGTAGGCGAAGCCGAGGTCGGCGACCAGCAGCGAGAACACGGCGGCGCCGATCATCGACAGGTGGACGACGCCCCGGCCGCGGGAGCGGGTGAGCAGCACCAGCACGATGGTCCCGGCCACGATGTCGCCGAGCGGGTAGGCCAGGCAGAAGGCCCGCTCGATGCCCGAGGACCCGCCGTCGTTCTTGAAGGCCTCGCCGAGCACGGTGGCCCAGCCGAGGAACAGCAGCGAGGCGGCGATCAGCAGCCCGTCCAGCAGGGTCCGGAGCCGCGCCGTGGCCCGCATCGGCGCCGTCGGGAACGCCAGCACCCCGGCGATCAGCAGCGGCACCGCGGCCAGGTAGCCGGCGTCGGCCAGCGTCGGCACGGCCGGGCTCCCGTCGCGGAGCTCGATGACGGTCCAGACGACCTGGCCGAGGCCCCAGGCCAGGGCGGCCGAGCCGAGCAGGCGCCAGGCCCGGTGCAGGGACGCGGTCCAGGCCCGGCCGAAGCCGTAGGGGTTGCGGCCGGCGGCCTGGAAGCAGGCCCCGGCGGCGAGCAGGGCGGCCGACGCCTGGACGAGGTTGCTGACCAGCTCGGTGACGGCCTCGCCCCCGACCCCGACGCCGATCCAGGCCAGGAAGCCCACCGCCAGCGCCGTCGCGACGACGGCGGCCAGCCGGAAGCTGCGCAGCTCGTTCGGCTTCTTGGCCCTGACCGTCACGGTTTCACCACGGTGGCCCCACGAATGAGCTCGAGCCTGGATGTTGCTGAACGTCGCCAAATAGGAGCAAGGCGAGTCCATACGATACACGAGCAGATGGCGACGTTCCCGTCATCTGGTCACGAAGAACTAGGCAGCCGGCGAGGATGTCCTCCTTATGCATCGGCAACCTCCCCCGCACGCCCGGCCGGCAAACCCTACAACGGCGCGACGGCGCCGACCAAGACGGTCGTGTCTTGCCAGGACATAGCTGTCACTAACGTCCCGGGGGCGCATTCTCCGTCATGACGTGCCAACATGGAAGGCCGCGCACGCCCCGGGAGCCGCCTTTTGCACCGTCCGCCACCGCCGCCCGCGACCTTCGTCCGCCGCCTGCGGACCGTAGGCGTTGGCCTGGTGGCCCTACTCGCCTGGGCGGTCGCGGTCCCCGCGTTCCTGCCCGCCGGCGCGCTGGCCGCC
>DATENJ010000638.1:0-7106 GCA_035275125.1 Actinomycetes bacterium
CGGCCAACGCCATCCGGGCCGCCCACCGGACCGAGCTGGAGCGGGCCTCCGAGCTGCTGGCCGAGGCCAGAGAGCTGCTCGAGGTCGCCGCCTCGGTCCTGGCCGCCCACCCCGACGTGCTGTACGCCGGCTTCCTCCAGGACGCCCAGAAGGAGTACGCCGAGGCGCTGGCCACCAGGGCCCTGGTCGCCGGCGACCCGGTGCCGCCGCCCACCGACGTCGGGGTCGGCGACGCCCCCTACCTCAACGGGCTGGCCGAGACGGTCGGCGAGCTCCGCCGCCACCTGCTGGACGTGCTGAGGGCCGGGGACGTGGCCCGGGCGTCGGCGCTGTTCGCGGCCATGGAGGAGATCCACGCCCTGCTGGCCGACCTCGACTACCCGGACGCGATCACCGGCAACCTGCGCCGCTCCACCGACGTGGCCCGGGCGATCATCGAGCGGACCCGCAGCGACCTCACCCTGACCGTGATCCAGCGCGACCTGGCCGACGCCCTGCGACGGCCCGGCCCGACCGGGAGCAGCCCATGACCACCCCAGCCCCACCGGACGACGACTCCGGGCTCGAGCGCGGCTTCATCAAGCTGGTCGGGCTCCGGATCGAGCAGGCGTCCGGCGACCGGGTGGTGCTGATCTGCCCGGTCACCCCCGACCTCCACCAGCCCTTCGGCCTGGTGCACGGCGGGGTCTACGCCACCATGGCCGAGACCGCGGCCAGCGTCGGCGCATCGCTGTGGTTCGGGGACAAGGGCAAGGTGGTCGGCGTCTCCAACCACACCGACTTCCTGCGGGCGGTGCGCAGCGGCGAGCTCCGCGCCGAGGCGACCCCGCTGTCCCGCGGGCGCACCACCCAGCTCTGGCAGGTGGAGATCGTTGACGAGCAGGGCCGGCTGATCGCCCACGCCAAGGTCCGTCTCCAGAACCTGCCCGAGGCGCCCGGCGCCTGAGCCGCGACCACTCAGCCGCGCTCGCGATCTGCCGAAACAACTCCTAGGAGTTCGTTCGCGAGCGCGACGGGAGGGTGGTGGCTGTGGGACGGAGTATTCGGCTGGTCGTGGTGGCCGTGGTGATGGCACTGGCGGTGGCCGCCTGCGGCGGCAAGGACAAGGGTGCGCCGCAGGCGGCGGCCCCCAACGCCTCGACGCCGCAGGTCGTCGACGACGGCAGCCTGGCCGCGGGGGAGAAGGTCTCGGCCCCCCAGGGCGAGGTCGTGCTGACGCTGACCGGCGACATCGGCACCGCCAACAAGGGCAGCAAGCTGGAGCTTGACCTGGCCAGCCTTGAGCAGATGCGCCGGGTCCGGGTGGAGGCGGCCGAGCCGTTCCTTAAGCGGCGGGTGACGTTCGAGGGTGTGCTCCTGTCCGACCTGCTGGCCGTGGCCGGCGTCCCCTCCTCGGCCAGCAAGGTCAGCATGACCGCCCTGGACGACTACAAGGTCGACTTCAAGCTGGACGACGTCCGCAGCTCCCAGATGCTGCTGGCCACCAGGGCCGACGGCAAGCACATGCCGGTCGACCGCTCCGGGCCCATCCGGATCGTGTTCCCCGACAGCTCCAGCCTCGGGCGCAACCCCGACCTGTGGATCTGGAGCGTCGCCTCGATGAAGGTCGCCTAGGGTCGTGACCGGCCAGCACCGACGGCCACAGGCCGTCGACCCCGCCCGCGTCCTGCGCCGTCGGCGCAGCCCGCTGGTGTTCGCCCTTGGCGGGGTGCTGGTCGCGCTCGTCCTGGTCGTCGAGGTGCTGATCCTGCAGGCCTACGCCAATGTCAACCGCACCACGGCCATCTTCGGCCAGCAGTCGTACGTGACCGGCGCCCTGGTCAACGTCCAGCGTGAGGCGCTGCTGCTCAACGTCAAGATCGAGGAGCTGCCGGCCACCCGCGACGTCCGTGGGGCGCAGGTCCGCCGGGCGCTGCTGGCCAACCAGCTGACCCAGCTGCGCAGCCTGGGCGGCGGCGACCCGCTGGTGGACGCGACCGTCGAAGGGGTCGACAAGGACCTGGCCCTGATCGACCGGGCACTGGCCAGGGCCGAGGCGGCACCGGCCGAGGCCAGCCTGGGTGCCGAGACCGAGCGGATGCGCCCGGCCATCCGCCGGGCCACCGTCAGTATCAAGCAGCTGTACGACACCAAGGAGCAGGGCTTCTTCGGGGCCCTGAGCGGGACCCTGAACGCCCGCAGGAGCTCCGAGCGGCTCCTGGTCGGCCTGAGCGGGCTGGTGCTGATCGTCGGGCTGGCCCTTGCCCTCTCGCTGCGCCAGCGGGTCCGCAAGGACTTCGCCCGGGCCTACCAGACCGTCACCGCCGAGGTCGAGGAGCGCAAGGCGGCCGAGCGGGCGCTGCGGGCCAGTGAGGAGCGGTTCCGGTCGCTGGTCCAGAACTCCTCGGATGTGATCAGCATCGTCGACGCCGACGGGGGTGTCCGCTACCACAGCGAGTCGGTCCGTCGCGTGCTCGGCTACGACCCGGCCGAGCTGGTCGACAACGACCCGCTCAGCTTCGTCCACCCCGACGACCGCGAGCGGGTGGCCAGGTTCGTGGCCGAGGCGGCCCTGCGGCCGGGGGTGACGGCCCCCGAGACCTGGCGGGTGCGCCACCGCGACGGCACCTGGCTGCACTCGGAGACGGTCGCCGCCAACCTGCTCGAGGACCCCAACGTCCGTGGCCTGGTGCTCAACACCCGCGACGTCTCGGACCGCAAGGAGCTCGAGGCTCAGCTCGTCCACCAGGCGTTCCACGACGGGCTGACCGGCCTGGCCAACCGGACCCTGTTCACCGAGCGGGTCGAGCACGCCCTGGCCCGCTCGGCCCAGGGCGACCTGGCCGTCCTGTTCATCGACCTGGACGACTTCAAACACGTCAACGACAGCCTCGGCCACGCCGCCGGCGACCAGCTGCTGGTGGCCGCGGCCAGGCGGCTCCAGGGCTGCCTGCGCCCGACCGACGTGGCCGCCCGCCTCGGCGGCGACGAGTTCGCCGTGCTGCTGGAACGGGTCACCGACACCGACGGGGCGGCCACGGTCGCCGGCCGGGTGCTCGACACCCTGCACCAGCCGTTCGGCCTCAACGGCCGCACCATCCCGATCAAGGCCAGCCTCGGCGTGGCCACCGGCCGGCCGGGCACCGACGAGGCCGACGAGCTGCTGCGCAACGCGGACGTGGCGATGTACGCGGCCAAGGCCGGAGGCAAGGACCGCTACGAGCTGTTCCGGCCCGACATGCACGAGGACATGCTCCAGCGCCTGGAGCTGGAGACCGAGCTGCGCCACGTGGCCGACCGCGACCAGCTGGTGCTGCACTACCAGCCGATCATCGAGCTGGTGTCGGGCCGCATCACCCGGGTCGAGGCGCTGGTCCGCTGGGACCACCCGGCCAAGGGCCTGCTGCCGCCGTTGGCGTTCATCCCCCTGGCCGAAGAGCAGGGCCTGATCGGGCCGATCGGCAACTGGGTGCTGCTCCAGGCCTGCCTCCAGGCCCGGCGCTGGCACGACCAGTTCCCGGACGCGCCGCCGCTGTCGGTCCACGTCAACCTGTCCGGCCGCCAGCTCGAGGAGCAGCGCGTGGTCGGCGAGGTGGCGCAGGCGCTGGAGACCTCGAGGCTGTCGCCGCGCCAGCTCACCCTCGAGATCACCGAGAGCGTCCTGGTCAGCGACGTGGAGGCGATGAGCACCCGGCTGCGGGAGCTCAAGGGGCTCGGCGTCCTGCTGGCCATCGACGACTTCGGCACCGGCTACTCGTCGCTCAGCTATCTGCGCCGCTTCCCGATCGACATGCTCAAGATCGACAAGGCGTTCGTGGACGGGATCGGCAAGGGCCGTGAGGACACCGCCCTGGCCCACGCGATCATCAAGCTCAGCCACACCCTCCAGCTCCACACCGTGGCCGAGGGCATCGAGCAGGCCGAGCAGGCGGCCCACCTGGCCAGCCTCGGCTGCCAGGACGGCCAGGGCTACCTGTTCGCCCGGCCACTCGACCGCGAGGCCACGACCGAGCTGCTGGCCAAGTCCCTGGGCGACGGCGGGTTCTACCTGCCGGTGGCCCAGAACCTCGAGGCGGCCGTCGGGACCTGAGCTGTTGATACGCTCACGGTATGCGCTGGCTGCGGCACTACGACGAGGGCATCCCCGAGACCCTCGCGCCCTACCCGGAGCGGACCCTGCTCGACGACGTGGCCGAGGCGGTGGCCGAGCGGCCTGACGCCCTGGCCCTGCTGTTCAAGGGGCGCACCGTCACCTACGGCGAGCTCGACAGGCTCAGCGACGCGTTCGCGGCCGCCCTGGCCGGGCTCGGGGTGGCCAGCGGCGACCGGGTGGCCCTGCTGCTGCCCAACTGCCCCCAGTTCCTCATCTGCGAGCTGGGCGCCTGGAAGGCTGGGGCGATCCTGGTCCCGCTCAACCCGATCTACACCGAGCAGGAGCTGGAGGGCGCGCTCCGCCGGACCGGGGCCGGGACGATCGTGGTCCTGACCCCCTTCTACGGCCGGGTCAGCGCCGTCCGGCCGCGCACCGCCCTGCAACGGGTGGTCGCCACCAACATCAAGGAGTACCTGCCGCCGCTCCTCCGGGTGCTGTTCACCCTGGCCAAGGAGCGCAAGGACGGTCACCGGGTGCGCCTGGCCGATGGCGACCTGTGGCTGGGCGACCTGCTCGAGCGTCACCGGGGCGCGCCCCGGCCGCCGGTGCCGGTGGGGCCGGAGGACCCGGCGGTGATCCTGATGAGCGGCGGCACCACCGGCACGCCCAAGGGCGTGGTCGGCCTCCACCGCCACTACACCACCACCGGCCGCCAGCTCTCGACCTGGCTCCAGGCCGGGACCGCCCCGTGGGACGACGTCCTCATGGCCGCCCTGCCCCTGTTCCACTCCTTCGCCAACATCGGTATCCAGAGCGTCGCCCTGCGCAACCACAACCCCCTGGCCCTGGTCCCCAACCCCCGCGACCTGGACGACCTGCTCGACACCATCGCCAAGACCCGCCCGACCGCCTTCAGCGGCGTGCCCACCCTGTTCAACGCCTTGCTGCACCACCCGAGGGTGCGGGCCGGCAAGGTCGACTTCAGCTCGGTCAAGGTCTGCTTCTCGGGGGCGGCGCCGCTGCTGGCCGAGACCAAGCGGCGCTTCGAGGAGCTGACCGGCGGCCGCATCGTCGAGGGGTACTCGCTGACCGAGGCCATGCTGGCCTGCGCCGTCAACCCGGTGGAAGGCCCCAACAAGATCGGCTCGGTGGGGATGCCCCTGCCCGACGTGGAGATGCGCGTCGTCGACACCGAGAGCGGCGCCGCCCTGCCCGCCGGCGAGGTCGGCGAGATCCTGATCCGGGCTCCGCAGCTGATGGCCCGCTACTGGGACGACCCGGAGGAGACCGCCGCCACCGTCAGGACCCACGACGGCGGGCGCTGGCTGCACACCGGCGACCTCGGCTACCTCGACGACGACGGCTACCTGTTCATCGTCGACCGCATGAAGGACCTCATCAAGACCCACGGCTACCAGGTGTGGCCGCGCGAGATCGAGGAGGTGCTGGCCGCCCACCCGGCGGTGGCCGAGGTCGGGGTGGCCGGCGTGCCCGACGAGGCCAAGGGCGAGGTGGCAAGGGCCTGGGTGGTGCTGGCCGAGGGCCGGCAGGCCACGGCCGAGGAGCTGCGGGCGTTCTGCCGCGAGCGCCTGGCCCCCTACAAGGTGCCGGCGACCGTCGAGTTCCGGCGGGAGCTGCCCAAGACCATGGTCGGCAAGGTGCTCCGCCGGGCCCTCACCGAGCCGGGATCAGCGCCTTGACCCGTGCCATCAGCTCGTAGGGGTCGAACGGCTTGACCACGAAGTCGTCGGCCCCGGCCCGGCGGGCCACCTCCTGGTCGGCGGTGATGAAGTTGGCCGTCAGCAGGATCACCGGGATGGCCGCCCCACGCTGGTCGGCCCGCAGCCGCTCGCACACGGTGTAGCCGTCGATCCGGGGCATCAGCACGTCAAGCAGGACGACGTCGGGCTGGAGGTCGAGCGCCTTGGTGAGCGCCTCCTGCCCGTCGCGGGCCGTCACCACCTGGAAGCCCTCCAGGCGGAGGTTGACCTCGACGAAGCGGACGATGTCGGCGTCGTCGTCGGCCACCAGCACGGTCCCGGTCAGTGTCGCTCCTTCCGTCGCGTCCGCCAGCACGGTCACTCGTCGCGCGAGGCATGATCTCACCCGGAGCGGACGATGTGCACCGAGCGGCAGAACCGCTCCTGTTGACACTACCTGGCGGGAACGGTCAGCGTGATCGTTCCATGATCGGCCCCTCCTTCCCGTCGGTGCTGGCCGCCGCCGCCAACGGCGACGAGCCGGCCTTCGGCGCCCTGTGGCGCGACGTCCAGCCGGCCCTCCTCCGCTACCTCAACGCCTTCGCCCCGGGCGCGGGCGAGGACCTGGCCTCCGAGACCTGGCTCCGGGTCGTCAAGGCCCTCGACTCCTTCTCCGGCGACGAGCGCGCCTTCCGCGCCTGGGTCTTCACCGTCGCCCGCCACCGCGCCGTCGACCGCTGGCGACGCACCGCCCGCCACCACGACGAGCTCGTCCCCCTCGACGCCCTCGCCGACCTCCCAGCCGCCGACGACCCCGCCGGCGCCGCCGTCGACGCCATCTCCAGCCAGGCCGCCGTCGCCCAGATCGCCACCCTCCCCCCCGACCAGGCCGAGGTCGTCCTCCTCCGGGTCGTCGCCGGCCTCGACGTCGCCGAGGTCGCCGCCATCACCGGCAAACGCCCGGGCAACGTCCGAGTCCTCGCCCACCGGGCCCTCCGCCGCCTCGCCCAGCAACTCACCGAGGAACCCCAGGTCCCGGATCCCGGTATGACACCGCGGAGGGTGGTGTAACGCGATGCGGAGTGATGACGTGTTCTCGGCTGAGATGCCGGACGAACCCTCCCAGGAAATCGTCCCGCTCGACGCCGACACCGCCGAGCGGCTCCTCTCCGTCCGCCTCGACCCCGACGACGCCCCCCCGGGCTACGCCCAGGTGGCCCGACTCCTGCAGGCGGCCGCCGCCCCAGCCGACCCGGTCGAGCTGACCGGCCAGGCAGCAGCCATGGACATGTTCCGCACGACCCACCCCCACCCCGCCCAGCCCCCGGCTCCCT
>DATENJ010000639.1:0-4011 GCA_035275125.1 Actinomycetes bacterium
GTGGCCAGGGCCCGAGGTGGCGGCGACCGTGGCCCGGCCTCGGCCCGGTCGATCGACCCGGTCGCCTACGCCAGGGCCTGGCAGGGCCGCTCGACGCTCAGCCGCACCGTCAACCCGGTCCACGACCTGCTGCGCCGGGCGGCCACGGCCGCCCCGCCGGCCCTGCGGGCCGAGGTGATGGGCCTGGCCCGGCCCGACCGGCTGGAGGAACGCCTCACCGAGGCGATCGACGGGGCCGTGGCCCAGGGGACCGCCGACCACACCAGCCCGCCGCGCTCCTTCCTGTGGCCGCTCATCGGCGTGCTCCAGACCCTGGTCACGGTGGCCTTCGTGGCCGGCCTGCTCTGGTACCTGACCCTGTACCTGGCCGGCCGGGCCCAGGCCGACCTCCCCGACCTCCCAACGGTCAGGGACGTGCCCGTCCCCCTGCTCCTGGTGATCGGCAGCCTCCTGGTCGGCTGGCTGCTGGCCCGCCTGCTGTCGGCCAGCGCCCGCCGAGCCGGCCGCCGCTGGGCCGACCGCCTCACCGGCAACCTCGCCACCACCGTCGCCACCGAGGTCGACGCCGCCATCGCCGAGCCCCTGTCCGAGCTCGAGGCAGCCCGCTCGGAGCTCCTGGTGGCGTTGTCCGACCTCCGCGCGTCCTGCTAGGCGGCCTGCTCGGCGTCTCCAGGCTCGGCAATTGGGGGCTCGGCCTGGCCGCGGCTGGTCAGGGCGGCCACGATGGCCGCGAGGACACAGGAGACGCCGGACAGCAGCAGGATCGAGCGGGGGCCGAACTGGCCGGCCATCCAGCCGCTGAGGAGGCCGCTGGGCGGGCCCGAGCCGAGCAGGACCAGGCCGAACAGGCTCATCACGCGGCCGCGCATCGCCGGGTCGGAGGCGAGCTGCACGGTCGAGTTGGCCGTGGCCACGAACGAGAGGCTGGCCGCGCCGATCGGGAACAGGAACGCCGCCTCGACCACGATGGTCGGGGCGAGGGCGGCCGCGAACGACAGCAGGCCGAAGGCGGCCACCGAGCCGACCAGCAGCGCCCGGGTCGGGCGGCCACGGCGGGCGACGGTCAGGGCGCCGACGACCGAGCCGGCGGCCATGATGGCGGCCAGGATCCCGTAGGCGCCCGCGCCGCCGCCGAAGGCGAACCGGGCCAGCAGGGGCAGGGCGACCCGGTAGTTGAGGCCGAGCATGCCGACCACGGCCACCAGCAGGATGGTCGAGCGCAGCACCGGGGTCGCCCAGACGTAGCGCACGCCGGCCCGGATCTGGCCCCGGCCCCGCTCCACCGCCGCCCGGCGGTAGAGGCGGTCCGGGTCCATGGCCAGCAGCCCGCCGATCATGGCCAGGTAGGAGACGGCGTTGAGGAAGAAGGCGGGGGCGATCCCGACCACCGCGATCAGCCCGCCGGCGACGGCCGGGCCGACCACCCGGGCGGTGTTGAAGCTGGCGCTGTTCAGCCCGACGGCGTTGGCCACCCGGTCGGGACCGACCATCTCGGTGACGAACGACTGCCGGGCCGGCATGTCGAAGGCGGTGGCCACCCCGAGCAGCAGGGCAAGGGCGTAGACCATCCACAGCCGGACCGCCCCGGTCGCGGTCAGGGTCCCGAGGACGAGGGCGAGCACGGCCATGGCTGTCTGGGTGATCAGCAGCAGCCGGCGCTTGTCGACCCGGTCGGCGACCAGCCCGGCCCACGCCCCGAAGGCGAGCATGGGCGTGAACTGGAGGGCGAGGGTGATGCCCAGCGGCAGCGGCGCGTCGGTGATCCGGAGGACCAGCCAGTCCTGGGCGACCTGCTGCATCCAGGTGCCGGTGGAGGAGACGAGGTGACCGAACAGGAACAACCTGAAGTTGCGCACATCAAGTGATCGGAAGGTGCGCAGCCTTGGTCGACCTCCAGGCCAGACGGGGTTACTGAGTCGAGCCCATGGTAGCAGCGACCTCCCCGATCACCGCGACCATGTCGAGGTCGGTGTGGTCGAGGTGCTGGAGCATGACCCGGCTGACCCCGACCGCCTCGAGGGAGGCGAACCGCTCGGCCAGCTGGTCGACGGTGCCGAGCAGCCAGTTGGGCCGGGCGTCGAGCACCTGGTCCACGGTGTCTTCGCGGCCGGTGACGGCCAGCACCCGGCCGACCCGCTCCTCCACCTCACCCTGGTCGCGGCCGGCCACACAGGTGGTCATCAGCGACAGCCGGGCCGTCCCGGGGTCCCGGCCGGCCGCCCGCCAGGCGTCCTCCAGCGCCTTGCGCCGCTCCGGCAGCTCGTCAAGGGCGACGCTGGTGGTGTTGTACTCGTCGGCCCAGCGGGCGGCCAGGGCAAGGCTCCTGGGCCCGGCTCCCCCGCCCACCAGCAGGGTCGGCCGTGGCTGCTGCACCGGCTTGGGCAGGGCGTGCAGGTCCTGGAGCTGGTAGTGGCGGCCCTGGAACGAGAAGGTGGCCTCGGTGAAGGAGCGGGAGACGATCTCGAGCTGCTCGGCGAGCCGCTCCATCCGGACGGACGTCGGCGGGAAGTCGAACCCGTAGGCGCGGTGCTCGCCCTCGTGCCAGCCGGCCCCGAGCCCCAGCTCGACCCGGCCGCCGGAGACGTGGTCGGCCGTGACCACCATCTTGGCCAGGACCGACGGGTGCCGGAAGGTGGCCGGGGAGACGAGCGTGCCGAGGCGGATGCGGCTGGTCCTGGCGGCCAGCGCGGCCAGGGTGGCCCAGGCGTCCAGCGACCCGCGCTCGGGGTCACCCATCAGGGGCCCGTAGTGGTCGGAGCGGAACAGGCCCTCGAGGCCGTGCTCCTCGCACGCCCCGGCCAGAGCGAGCCACTGCTCCCAGGTGACGTTCTCCTGGCCCTCGATCATCAGGCAGACCCGCATGCGGCCCTCCTCCTCGGCTGTGCGTCGCAGAACAGTACGATGCCTGCCATGCCGAGGGCACACGGGAACGGGGTCGAGCTCGAGTACGAGACCGTCGGCGACCCGACGGGCCGGCCGCTGCTGCTCGTCCAGGGGCTGGGGGCGCAGCTCATCTCCGTCGAGGACGGGCTCTGCCAGGAGCTGGCCTCGCGCGGGTTCCTGGTCATCCGCTACGACAACCGCGACGCCGGGCTGTCGACCTGGTTCGACCACGCCCGGCCGGTCAACCTGGCGGCGGTCTGGGGCGGCGACCACTCGACGCTCGCCTACACCCTCGAGGACATGGCCGACGACGCCGTCGCGGTGCTGGACGCGGCCGGGGTCGAGGCCGCGCACGTCGCCGGCATCTCGCTCGGGGGCATGATCGCCCAGCTGCTGGCGACCAGCCACCCGGAGCGGGTGCGCTCGCTGGCCTCGATCATGTCGACCACCGGGGACCGGGCCGTCGGCCAGCCGACCGGCGAGGCGGCCAGCGTGCTGATGTCCTCGATGCCGGGCGACCGGGAGCGGTACATCGAGCAGGCGGTGGTCAACACCAGGGCCATCAGCTCGGGCACGGCCTATCCGTTCGACGAGGAGGCGGTGCGGCGCGGGGCCGCCCGCGGCTTCGACCGCGCCTACCACCCCAAGGGGACCGGCCGGCAGTTCGCGGCCATCCTCGCCGCCGGCGACCGGACCGCCGCCCTCGGCCAGATCCGGGTGCCCACCGTCGTCGTGCACGGGGAGCAGGACCTGATCATCGGGGTTAGCGGCGGCGAGGCCACCGCCGCCGCCATCGGCGGGGCCCGCCTGCTCCTGGTCCCCGGCCTCGGCCACGAGCTCCCGCCCGGGTTCTGGCCCGTCCTGGCCGACGCCCTTGTCGAGGTCGCCGACCGGGCCGACCGTGGCTGACCCCGACTGGGGGGTAGGCGGTGACTCCCCGGCGTTGCGGGTGCTGTTCCTGGCCCACGCCTTCCCGCGGAGCCGCGACGACCTGACCGGTGGGTTCCTGCTCCGGCTGGCCGCCGCCCTGCGGGCCGAGGGGGTAGGGGTCGCCGCCGTGGCCCCGGCGGCCGCCGGGCTGGCCGCCTCCGAGCGCCTCAACGGGGTCCGGGTGCGCCGCTACCGCTA
>DATENJ010000640.1:0-2715 GCA_035275125.1 Actinomycetes bacterium
AGGGCCAGGTCGGCCAGCAGCTCGGGGCCTGGCCGGTCGCCGGCCTCGAGGTCCCAGCCGGCCGGGTCGTCGGCACCCGGGTCGGGCTCCTGGGCGAGCAGGCCGCCGGCCACCGAGCGGACGCTCAGCCGGCCGGCCGGGCGGGCCGGGTCGACCTGGACCAGCCGCAGCGACGGCTTGCCGGCCAGCACGGCCAGGGCCTCGTCGTCGAGCCCGGGAGCGACCACGACCTCGGTGAAGACACTGGCGACCCGCTTGGCGGTGGCCGCGTCCAGCGGGCGCGAGAGCCCGACCACGCCGCCGAAGGCGCTGACCGGGTCGCCGTCCAGCGCGCCGGCGTAGGCCTCCTCCAGGGTCGACCCGAACGCCGCCCCGCACGGGTTGGTGTGCTTGACGATGGTCGCGAACGGCCGCTCGCCGTGCTCGGCGACCAGGGCGAGGGCGGCGTCGGCGTCGAGCAGGTTGTTGTAGGACAGCTCCTTGCCGGCCAGCTGCCTGGCCGCCCCCAGCCCCCACGGCCCACCGGGCCCGTCGGCGGCGTAGAACGCCGCGCTCTGGTGCGGGTTCTCCCCATACCGCAGGATCTGCCGCAACCGCCCCCCGACGGCGAGCCGTTCGGGAAACCCGCCCGACGCGGCGGCCGGGGTCATCCAGGTGGCGACGGCGGTGTCGTAGGCGGCGGTGCGGGCGAACGCCTTGGCGGCCAGGTCGCGGCGTTCCGCGGGGGTGGTGCCGCCGCTGGTGAGGGCGGTCTCGACCTGGGGGTAGTCGGCCGGGTCGCAGACGACGGCGACCCAGGCGTGGTTCTTCGCGGCCGCACGGACCATGGCCGGGCCGCCGATGTCGATGCGCTCGACGGCCAGGGCGGGGTCGACCTCGGGGGTGGCGACGGTCTCCTCGAACGGGTAGAGGTTGACCACCACCAGGTCGAAGGGGGCGATACCGGCCTCGTCCAGCTCGGCTCGGTGGCCGGGCTGGGAGCGGTCGGCCAGGAGGCCGGCGTGGACGCTCGGGTGGAGGGTCTTGACCCGGCCGTCGAGCAGCTCGGGGAAGCCGGTCAGCTCCTCGACCCGGGTGACGGCCAGGCCGTGGCCCTCGAGGGCGGCGGCGGTGGAGCCGGTGGAGACGACCTCGACCCCGGCGGCGGACAGGGCGGCGGCCAGGCGCTCCAGGCCCTGCTTGTCGAAGACGCTGACCAGGGCGCGGCGGATGGGCAGGCGGGTGCCGCTCACCGGGCTACCTCCTCGGCCGTGACGAGCTGGGCGCGGCGGCCCTCGACCAGGACCCGGCCCTCGGCGAGCAGGCGGACGGCCAGGGGGAGGAGCCGGCGCTCCTCCTGCTTGATCCGCTCGTGGAGGCGGTCCTCGTCGTCGCCGGGCTCGACCGGGACCGCGGACTGGAACAGCACCGGGCCGTGGTCGACCTCCTCGTCGACCAGGTGGACGGTGCAGCCGGTGACCTTTACCCCGTAGGCGAGGGCCTCGCGGACGGCGTGGGCGCCCCGGAACGCCGGCAGCAGGCTGGGATGGGTGTTGACGATGCGGTCGGGAAACGCCCGAACGAACCCCGGGCCGAGGATGCGCATGAACCCGGCAAGGCAGACCACGTCCGGCCGGGCCGCGGCCACCAGGTCGCGCAGGGCCAGGTCGAAGGACGGGCGGTCGGGGTGGTCGGCCGGGCGGACCACGGCGGTGTCGACCCCGGCCCGGCGCGCCCGTTCCAGCCCGTGGGCGCCGGGCCGGTCGGCGGCGACCAGGACGACGGCCATCCCCGAGCCGGGCTCGGCGGCCGTGTCCAGCAGCGCCTGGAGGTTCGAGCCGTGGCCGGACACCAGCACGGCCACCCGCTTGTCGTCCGCCACGGCCTCCCCGGTTCTCGGCTGGTTCCCGGCTGGGCGGATGCTGCCATCGGGGACCCGCTCCGGCAACCGCCGGGCGGCGGCGGCTGAGAGGATTGAACCACTCCTGCGCATGTGGTTCACTGCGCCAGCCTGCAAGAACGGACGCCGCAGCACGCCCAAGGCGGGAGGAGCTGGACCACACGGTGAACCAGGGGAGCTCCCCCACCCGAGCCCGCCCGGCGGGGGTGTGGCGACCTGGGTCTGTGCCCGAGCAGCTCGGCGTGGCCGGCCTCGGGGCCGCCGGGGTCGCGGTCGCCTACCAGGCGGCGATGGGCGGGACCGGGCTGTGGCTCCCCTGCCCGCTGCGGACGCTCACCGGCATCCCCTGCCCGCTGTGCGGCATGACCACCGCCGCCACCGGCCTGGCCTCCGGCGACCTCGCAGCGGCGCTGGCGGCCAACCCGTTCGTGCTCCTGCTGGCCGGGTTCACCCTGGTCATGGCCGTGCTGATGGCGGCGAGGGCGCTCGGGTGGCTGGGGCCGCCGGCTCAATGGACGGCCAACCGACGCCGACAAAGCTACTGGGTGGCCGGGATACTGGCCGCCGCGAGCTGGGCGTTCCAGCTCCACCGGTTCGGGTGGGTGTAGATCGGCTCGCCCGTCCGGGTGAGCTGTGCGAGACGACAGGAGGACGACTATGACCGAGGGGCCGACCCCACGCGACCCGCGGAACGACCCGACGCGTGAGCCCCTTGGCGGGCCGGATGCGCCCGTCGACCAGCCACCCCCGGACTACCCACCGGCCGACACCACGCCAGGCCCGGAGCAGGCCCCGCGCTGGGAGTCGCCGGGCACCCCGCCGCCACCGCCGCCACC
>DATENJ010000641.1:0-6265 GCA_035275125.1 Actinomycetes bacterium
TCGTCCAGGCCGAGGCCGCCCGGACCGCCACCCTCCCCCCGACCCCCCCGCTCCCAGCCACGGGCCGCGACTACTCGGTCGAGGACGGGTCACGTGATCTACCCACACGCTGCGCCAGAAGCCCTGCCTGCCGGGACACGAGCGGCACGGCGGTGTCGCGGAGGAACGCCTCGAACTAGCCGCTGCTTGCCGGGGTGGATCGTCGGCCTGAAGACGCGGATGGTCACGGCCTTCTCCTGGGTCGGGTCAGCTTGGCGCGGGCGGCCGCCAGCCGGGCCCGGCCGACGACCGCCGCCACCGACAGCCAGCTACCGCCAAAGAGGAGCAGGTTGACAAGGGAGTCTTCGCCCATGTGGTGGGCTAGAGGATGCATCGTCAGTTGGTGTGGCAGTAGGAGTCGCTGGAGGCGTCGCCGCCCTGCAGCCGAGTCTGGTGCACCCGCAGGCCGCGGAAGTCCCCGCCGTTGGGGAAGAACCGCGGGTCGGCGGACAGCCCGCCGTGGTCGGTGTCGGCGTCGAGCTTGGCCATCCAGGCGCCCACTCCGTCGGGGTAGAAGATGTCGTCCCAGACCCCGTACAGCGAGTTGGTGACATAGACCCGCTTGCCGTCGCGGCTGACCTCCACCATCTGGGGGCCGCCGGCCAGCGGCAGCTCGGGGGCGGCCGGGTGGCGCTGGCGGCCGACGATCCCGCCAAGGCGGACCGAGCCGGTCTCGACCGGGTTGAGGATGTCAGACACGTCGTACTGCTTGAGCTCGCCGGTGCCCCAGCAGGACACGTACAGCCAGCGGTCGTCCACCGACAGGTCGATGTCGGAGACCAGCGGCGGCACGGCCCCGAACGGCTTCAGCGCCGGCGGCAGCAGCTCCGGGTCGGCCGGCTCGGCCGGGATGGTGACGACCTTGTGGGCCGCCCAGCGGTCGCCGTCGCGGTGCCACAGCCACACCGACGCCGACAGGTCCTCGACGCTGATGACCGTCCCGACGAAGCCCCAGGTCTTGGACGGGTCGTGGGCGGGCCGCACCTCGAACACCAGCTGATGCTCATCCCCAAGGTCGATCCGCTGGGTCAGCTTGCGCTGCGACATCGACCAGAAGTTCAGGTGGTGGCCGAACCGCCGGCCGAGCAGGTCCTCGGGGTCCAGGCCGTTCTCGAACATCGACGGGGTCGCCCACTCCGAGGTGATGACGGTGTCGTGGTCAAGGTGCCACCAGCCGTCGTAGCCGAAGACCACGTCGCCGCGGTCCTGCTCCCACGGGCCGATGACCTCGAAGGTGTCGTGGTCCAGCAGCGCGACCCCGCCGGGGCCGTCGTTGCCGTTGGCGCCGCCTAGGTTGAACAGGAAGATGGCGCCGGGGCCGCAGTGGACGGTGTGGGGCCGCGAATAGCCGGCCTTGGCGGCCAGCTCCTCGGCGGTGATCTCGTGGACCACCTTGGGGTTGCGGGGGTCGTCCTTGGTGTCCAGCACATAGATCCGCGAGGACCGGATTCCGGGGACGATTAGATACCGCCGCTCCAGCGGGCCGCCGTGGCCGTGGTGGCAGAGGGCGCTGGAGCAGGCGTTCCAGCCGAAGTGGTGGAGCTCGTTGCCGGCGGTGGGCAGCTCGCTCCAGCCGACCACCTGGCCGTAGGTCGACGAGGACGGGTCACAGTCGAGCACGGTCATGGCGTCCTTGGCCTTGCCGGCCGGGTCGTAGGCGGCCACATAGGCCAGCCGCTCGGCCGGGGCGGCGATGGCGGCGGCCGGGGTGCGGTAGAAGGTGGGATCGGTCGTCTGGGGCATCAGCCTTCTCCTGTGATCGGGAGCGGTGTCGCTCCCTCGTGCGTTGGCGAAACGGCCCTAGGCGCTGGACGGCTGCGGCAGCAGGCCCAACTGCGTCAGCAGCGAGACCTGGTCGTAGTAGAGGTCCCCACCGACGACCCGGCCGTCGGGGTCGAAGTACCACAGCTCACAGAGGGCCAGCGCGAACTGCTTACCGGTGGCCGGAAATGGTCCGAGCGGCCCGTCGTGGGTGCCCTCGACCATGAAGGTGCACACCACCGCCTGACCGGCGTCAAGGTAGCGGGGGCCGGTGACGAGGATGTCGGACGAGGTCTCCACCCACCCGGGCAGGAAGTCGTCCCTGAACTCCTGGCGCGTCCGGAAGGTCCGGCCCTGGGCGTGGTCGGTCCAGGTGATGCTGTCGGCGTAGTGCTCGGTCATGGCCTGGAAGTCCCTGCGGTTGAAGGCCTCGTGACCGGCGCGGTGCGCCTCGACGTTGCTGGATGCCATAACTCCTCCTCTTGCGGCCGGTGGCCGTCAATGACGAGGCCAGTGTGGCGCCCGCTGCTTGCCCGAACCCTTCCTTCGCCTTTCCCCGTCCTTTCCCTATGCTTGCCGCCACGAGAAGGACAACGACCGTCAACCCGAGGTCGCCTCATGGGCGAGTGGTCCAAGGCCAGGATCCAGATGTGCGGCCGCTTCGCCGTCGAGATCGACGGCTCCCGCATTGAAGACGCCTTGCCTGGCCGGCGGGGGCGGGCCATGTTCGCCTACCTGGTCCTCAACCGCGGCCGGCCGGTGGCCCGCGACGAGCTGCTGGTGGCCGGCTGGGGCGAGGACGCCCCCGCAGAGGCCGGCAACGCGCTGAGCGTGCTGCTGTCCAAGCTGCGCCACGGCCTGGGCCCCGACCGGCTCCGCGGTCGGACCGAGCTCGAGCTACTGCTGCCGCCGGCTACCTTCGTCGACGTCGAGGCGGCCCTGGAGGGCGCCCACCGGGCCGAGACCTGCATCGCCGAGGGACGCTGGGCGCAGGCCTGGGGGCCGGCCGGGATTGCCTACCACGTCGCCACCAGGCCCTTCCTCACCGGGCTGGAGGCGCCCTGGATCGACCAGTGGCGGCGGCGCCTGGAGGAGGTGCGACTGCGCGGGCTGGAGTGCTTTGCCGCCGCCGGCCTCGGCCTTGGCGGCCCGGCGCTCGCCCAAGCCGAGGAACGGGCAAGGCTGCTGACCGAGCTCGCCCCCTACCGCGAGACCGGGCACCGCCTCCTCATCGAGGCGCTCGCCGGTCGCGGCAACGTCGCCGAAGCGCTGCGCGCCTACGAGCGGCTACGAGTCCTGCTCCGGGAGGAGCTCGGGATCGCGCCCAGCCCCGCCATCCAGGCCGTCCACCGACGGCTGCTGCTGCAGAGCGCCGACGGCTAGAGCAGCTCGGCCTGCGCGAGCAGATCCTCGCGGGTCACGCTGTCGACCAGCTCGGGGTGCAGGACGCCCATGTGACCCTGTGCGTTGATCCAGAGCTCGTCGTCGTCGTCGCCCTGGATGACATACCCGCACATGCAGACGATCCGAAGCGACATCGCCAACCTCCAATTCACCCGCTGTGATCTTCACGCCCGGTCGTTGAGGTCGCAAGGACGATACGGCGATCTCGCAGACTTCACCCGGAACTGCCAGTCCCGCCATCTGCTCATCCCCTCCTGGACGGGCATCGACGTCTACATCCAGGACCACAACACCCAAGACGCCACAGCCCGAACCGCCCTGCACCCCCAGAACCAACAGCTGCAGTCCCTTGCTGGCCGCCCCACCACTCCAGCCCCTCGGCCAGGTTGCGAGCCGAGGCAGCCCTGTGGGCGATCTGGCGTGCCCTGATCGCGAGCCCAGGTCGACCTCACCGACCCACCCACCAGGACACCCCTCATTGACGCCGCCGTCGCCACCCCTCCAACCCAGCCCGGGTCAGAACGCCTAACTTCGCCTCTGACGGTCCGGTGCGACCTGCGCAAACGCGAGGCCGCACAGCGGTGGGCCGTCACTTACTCGCACGGAGGTGTTCTCGTGGGCACCTTGAAGATTGGACTGCCCGCATGTCCGTCGAGACCCACGACCGAACCGCAACTTATCCTGCCCGCTTGGTCCGGCAGCCCGCTGACCGCCCTTCCGGCCAGCCGGCACACATCAGGAGCGGGACCGTTGGCACCCCTCACCTCTTGCTCAGCTGGTCATTCTCACGGTCATTCCACAGGCCACAACTGCAACCAACTAGACCGGACTGGCTGGAACCTCGGCCCAACCTGACCTGGCTAGAACCAACTGGAACGGACTTAGCGGAAGATTGGCGGTTATCTCCTAAATAGTCTGGTTGGAGCCGGATCGGTTACTCGGTTGGCATCTTGGGCAACGACCTGGAAGACGTCGTAGTGGTCGCAGTGGAGGTGCCGGTCATGGGCAGTGGCCAGTCCGCCCACCCTCCGCTCGTGCGGGTCAGCGGTCGGGCCCAAGCAGAACTCCGCACTGGCGAGGCGCTCGTCTTCGACTGGACCAGCCTGGCGTTCTGCTGCGCAGCCGCCGGCGAGATCAGCGTGCGCCCCACCACCCTCCTCAGCGCGCAACGCTCGCCGGCCTACGTGCCGCTCCGGACCGGGGACGGTCCGTCGGTGTTCGCCCACCGGCGGGCCTACCCCATGCTGGTCGGGCGCGACATTGAGGTCGACTGCCGGCGCCGCCTCGGCGTCCGCTCGTTCTCCTCCTCCCTACCGCCCGACCTCGGACTGCGCACATCGTTCGGACGCGAGACCGGAGGCGACCACCGGGAAGACTCGGCTTCTGGTGCTGATGCACCGACCAGCTAAGGCACTACAAGAAATCCGCCGGATCATTGGCTGCTGTCCGGAAGCGACCCTTTTTGCGACAGCCGCGTGGTCCTGCGCCGTGGCGTCGAGATCAGGGCGTGAGCTTTGTGGCCTCTGCCGTGCGAAGCGAGTGCGGCCCTCTCGCACTTGCGACCAGAGATAACTGGCAGCGCCGGTGCACGCTCTCCTTAGAGGATTCGGTCGGGAGTAGATCGGGCGGAGTCGGTCATCCGCGATGGCAATGGGAAGCGAACGGTGGTTGACCGGGGCGAGGGCAGGGCTTCGGGCGCAACTGAGGGAGAGAGTGGCCGGAGGCTGTACCGCCGAAAAGGTTTTGAACCTTCGAGATGGTTCTGAGGAAGACTGATCACTCCGCCAGGTCGGGAATCGGCTCGTCGTCTTCGGCGCGCTTGATGCGAAGGAGGAGCACGGTCGTTCCCAGCACGAGCACCGTCCCGGCGAGGATGGCGATCTCGAGCATCAGGTCCCGGAATTGGGCGGTGCCGAGCAGGTTCTCGGCCTCGGCGCTGATCACGATCAGGCGCCGGACCGCGGCCACGATCCCCACGATCAGGAACGGCTCCACCACCACTCTCCGGCGGGCGATGACCACCCGGATGGTCGTGATCAGCTCGGTGAAGATGAAGACCAGGAGCAGGCCGCTCAGCAGCTCGAGCACCTGCGCGATGAAGGGCCCCTGGCCCAGGTCGCGGACGAACTCCCACACCACGACGCCGAGCAGGATGGTCCCGCCGACGATGAGCGCCAGGGCAACCACGGTGTCGATGACGAACTCGCCGTAGCCGAGCAGCACCGCGATCCCCGACCGATCGCGGCGCTCCCGGTCGGCGCCTCGAGGCCTCACGGAGCGGATCGTTCACGAACGGGCTGCGCTTGTCCACCGCCGGACCAGGAACCCGGAGGAAGGTCGATTGCCGGTTTTGGGGCCAGTGGAGGCGGGTATCGGTGTTGCTTCTGTTCGCTCACAACGCAGCCATACGTCCGGGTTACCGCAGGACGAGGTCTGCCCCCGGGCACGTTCCCCCCGGATGCCACTCGACTCGGACGAGCTCTGCCCTCTCGCGCATCCGCGATGACGTGGGCTCAGTCCCTCCGGATCAACGCTCGACTCTGCCAGTCTTCTCTGGAGATCGGGGACGCACATGGCCAAGGCCGTCGGTATCGACCTAGGGACGACCAACTCGGTGATCGCGGTCATGGAGGGCGGCGACCCGTCGGTGATCGCCAACGCGGAGGGGTCGCGGACGACCCCGTCGGTGGTGGCCTTCACCGACCAAGGCGAACGCCTGGTCGGCCAGCTCGCTCGCAGGCAGGCAATCCTCAACCCGAAGGGGACGATCACCTCGGCCAAGCGGTTCATCGGCCGGCGCTTTGACGAGATCTCCAGCGAGGCCAAGGCGGTGTCCTTCGACGTCGTCGCCGGCCCGGACGGCATGGCGCGCTTCGACGTGCGCGACAAGCTGTACGCGCCGGAGGAGATCAGCGCCCAGGTGCTGCGCAAGCTGGCCGAGGACGCCGGCCGGTTCCTGGGCGAGCGGGTCACCAAGGCGGTGATCACCGTCCCGGCCTACTTCAACGACGCCCAGCGCCAGGCGACCAAGGACGCCGGCCGGATCGCCGGCCTCGAGGTC
>DATENJ010000642.1:0-6212 GCA_035275125.1 Actinomycetes bacterium
CCAGCTCGGCCAGCTGCCCGTCGTCGAGGCCACCGGCCAGCCCGGCCAGCTCGTCCCAGAGGCCGGCCAGGCGCTCGGCCAGGGTGGCGGTGGCCCGGGCGGCGGCGGTCGCCGGGTTGTTGAGCTCGTGGGTGAGGCCGGCGGTGACGGTGCCGAGGGCGACCAGGCGCTCGCGGGTGCTGACCGTCTGCTGGGAGCCCATCCCCTGGATGGCGAACCCCTCCAGCATGTGGGTGGCCATCGGGAACCACTCCCGCACCGCCCAGCCGAAGTCGTCGGCCGAAAGGACCCAGAAGCGGCAGTCGGTGACGGTGCGCAGGCCGGTGCCGTACGAGCGGGCGATCGGCAGGTCCAGGTACGCGAAGAACGCCCCGGCGTAGGTGCCGCGGTGGTCGGTCCGGTTGACCTCGATCTCGCCCCCTGGGGCCCGCATGACCAGCGACAGGGTGCCCTCGAGGAGCACGTACAGGCAGGTCGCGGGCTCGCCGACCCGGTAGACGGTGGTGCCGGCCTCGTAGCCGACGACCTCGCCCCGCTCGGCCAGCCAGGTCAGCTGCCCGGTGGTCAGCTTCTCGAACAGGAACAGCCCGGCCAGCGTCCCGGCGTCCAGCCGCTCGGTCACTGGGACTCCAGGTAGCGGTGGACGAGCTGGATGGCCATGGCGCCCTCGCCGACGGCCGAGGCGACCCGCTTCACCGAGCTGGCCCTGGCGTCGCCGGCCGCGAACACCCCGGGCACGCTGCCCTCCAGGTAGTAGGGGTCCCGGTCGAGCGGCCAGCCCGGCGGCCGGCGGCCGCCGCGGAGCAGGTCGGGGCCGGTGACCAGGAAGCCCCGCTGGTCGCGCTCGACCACGCCGTCGAGCCACTCGGTGCAGGGCGCGGCCCCGATGAACACGAACAGGAAGCCGGCCGGCACCTCCTCGACCGTGCCGGTGGCGGTGTCACACAGCCGCAGGCGTTCGAGGTGCTCGCCGCCTTCGGCCCCGGCGACCAGCGTGTTGGGCAGCACCCCGATGTTGTCGCTGCCGCGGATCTGGCGGACCAGGTAGTGGGACATGGACCGCTCCAGGCCGTCGGCCCGGACCACCAGGGTGACCTGCCTGGCGTGCCTGGCCAGGAACACGGCCGCCTGGCCGGCCGCGTTGGCGCCGCCGACGACGTAGACGTCCTGGTCGGCGCTGGCCGGGGCCTCGGTCATGGCCGACCCGTAGAAGACCCCACGGCCGGTGAGCTCCTTGATCCCGGGGGCGTCCAGGGTGTTGTAGCTGACCCCGGTGGCCAGCACGACGGTGTGGGCGGCGACCTCGCCGCCGTCGGCGAAGCTGACCACCCGGGACGAGCCGCGCGCCTGAAGGCCGGTGACGTTGGCCGCGGTGAGGATCTCGGCGCCGAACTTGGCCGCCTGGCGGCGGGCCCGGTCGGTGAGCTGGGCACCGCTGACCCCGTCGGGGAAGCCGAGGTAGTTCTCGATGCGGGAGCTCTGGCCGGCCTGCCCGCCGGTGGCCTCCCGCTCGACCAGGACGGTGCGCAGCCCCTCGGAGGCGGCGTACACGGCCGCGCCCAGCCCGGCCGGGCCGCCGCCGACGATCACCGTGTCGTAGAAGTCGGTGGCCGGGGTGGTCGGGAGGCCGACCTTGGCCGCCAGCTCCTCGACGCTGGGGTCGACAAGGGAGACGCCCTCGGGCGTGACCACCAGCGGGACGCCCGTCTCGTCGAGCCCGGCCGCCTCCAGCAGGCTCCGGCCCTCGGGCTGGTCGGCGGTGAGCCAGCGGTACGACACCGAGTTGCGGGCCAGGAAGTCGCGCACCTCGTAGGAGCGCGCCGACCAGCGGTGGCCCACGACCTGGGTCGCGGTCACCGGCTTGTCCTCGGCGGACCGCCACAGCTCGATCAGCTCGTCGACCACCGGGTAGAGCTTCTCGGCGGGCGGCTCCCACGGCTTCAGCAGGTAGTGGTCGAGGTCGATCACGTTGATCGCCTCGATGGCCGCGTCGGTGTCGGCATAGGCGGTCAACAGGGCCCGCCGGGCCTGCGGGAACAGGTCCATGGCCTGCTCCAGGAACTCGAGACCGCTCATCTCCGGCATACGGTAGTCGGCCAGCAGCAGCGCCACCGGGTCGCCGCGGAGCCTGATCTCCCGCAACGCCTCCAGCGCCTGGGGCCCCGACTCGGCCCGCACGATCCGGAAGTCCTGCCCGTAGCGCTTGCGGAGATCCCGGGCAACGGCCCGCGAGACCCCTGGGTCGTCGTCCACCGTGAGCAGGACCGGCTTGCTTGCCTCCATAGCGCCCGATGGTAGGGTCACGGCCGGACAGCGAACAACCGCACGGTGAGGTCATGACCAGCTTGGAGTACGGCCGCTTCTGCGACGAAGTGGCCAACCAGACCGGCCTGCTCGTGGCCACCGTCAAGGGCGCCGACCTGTCGGCGACCGTGCCCACCGCCCCCGACTGGTCCCTTTCCGACCTGCTCCGGCACGTCGGCGGGAACCTCCGCTCGCTCGAGACGGCCGTCCGCACCGGCGAGGCGGTCACCGAGCCGGCCCGCCAGATCCCCGGTCACGGCGGCCCACCGGGCGACGACCCGGCCGAGCTGTTCGCCTGGCTGTCGGAGGCCGCCGACCGGCTCGCGGCCACGCTGGGCGCGGCCAGCCCCGAGGTGCAGGTGCAGATGTGGACGATCCGCTGGCCCACCGCCGCCTGGGCCCGCCGGGCCGCCCACGACCTCCTCATCCACCGCGCCGACGCCGCCGGCACGGTGGGCGCCGCCTACACCGCCGCCCCGGACCTGGCCGCCGACGCCCTCGACGAGTTCCTCGACCTGGTCAGCAGCCCCGAGGTCGCCGGGGCCAGCGGGGACACGGAGGCCGGCGACCCCGGTCCCAGCGGGACCATCCATCTCCACGCCACCGACACCGGACCCGAGATCGCCTCCGAGTGGCTGGTCGAGCTCGCCTCCCCCACCTTCACCTGGCGCCACGCCCACGAGAAGGCGTCGGTGGCCGTCCGCGGCCCCATGGCCGACGTGCTGCTGGTCGCCTGCCGCCGCCGCTCCCCCGACGCCGACGGCATCGAGCTCCTCGGCGACCGCGCGGTCCTCGACACCTGGCTGGAGCGGGTCATCCTCCGGTAGCCGGCTCAGCGGTGGCGGCCCCGGGTGCGGTCGAGCTGGCGGCGTTCGCGTTTGGTCGGGCGACCCATCCCGGGGTCGCGGCGGCCGACCCGGTCAAGGGGGTCGCGGGGCGGCGGGGGCGGGCTCTTGTCGACCAGGCAGGCGGCCGCCAGCTCGGCCCCGACCCGGTGCTCGATCGGCTGCACGACCTCGACGACCCGCTCGCGGTCCCCGACCCGGACCCGGACAGTGTCGCCGGCCTTGACCGTCGACGCCGGCTTGGCCCGCACCCCGTTCACCTGCACATGCCCGGCCCGGCAGGCCTGGGCCGCTCCCGACCGGGTCCTGGTCAGCCGCACCGCCCACAGCCAGCGGTCGACCCGCACCTTGTCCATCCGCTCATGGTGGCACGGCCGGGCTGGCCGGCCCTAGCGGCTCCCGCCCGCCGGCCCGAGCCGGCGCTGGGTCTCGGGGGCCTCGGCCGGCGGCTCCTCGTCGCCCCCGAAGGCCTTGCTGATCGAGCGTAGGGCCGAGGTGACCTCGCTGGGGATGACCCAGAACGTGCTGCCCTGGCCCTGGGCCAGCTGGGGCAGGGTCTGGAGGTACTGGTAGGCCAGCAGCTTGGGGTCGGGGTCGTTCTCGTGGACGGCCTGGAACACGGTCTCGATCGCCCTGGCCTGCCCCTCGGCCTTGAGGATGGCCGACTGGCGCTCGCCCTCGGCCCGCAGGATGGCGCTCTGCTTCTCACCCTCGGCGGTGAGGATCTGCGACTGCCGCACGCCCTCGGCGGTCAGGATCGCCGCCCGCTTGTCACGGTCGGCCCGCATCTGCTTCTCCATCGCCTGCTTGATCGGGGCCGGCGGGTCGATCGCCTTGATCTCGACCCGGTTGACCCGGATCCCCCACTTGCCGGTGGCCTCGTCGAGCACACCCCGCAGCTCGCTGTTGATCTTCTCCCGCGAGGTCAGCGTCTCCTCCAGGTCCATGCCGCCGATCACGTTGCGCAGGGTGGTCACGGTCAGCTGCTCGGCCGCCTGGATGAAGTTGTTGATCTCATAGGCCGCCGCCCGGGCGTCGGTGACGTGGAAGTACAGGACGGTGTCGATGTTGACCACCAGGTTGTCCTCGGTGATCACCGGCTGGGGCTGGAACGACACCACCTGCTCGCGCAGGTCGATCGACCCCCGCACCCGGTCGACGAACGGGATGACGAAGTTGAGGCCGGGTTCGAGCGTCTTGTAGTAGCGGCCCAGCCGCTCGACGTTCCGGGCCCGCGCCTGGGGCACGATCCGCACCGAGCGGAGCACCACCAGCGCCGCCAGCAGGGCGGCGACAACAGCAACGATCAGGACTTCCATTGGTCACTCCCGCGGGTACACGAGGGCGGTCGCGCCCTCGATCTCGATCACGTCGACGGTGGTCCCGGCGGGGATCACCAGGGTCTCGTCATAGGCGCGGGCCGACCACTCCTCCCCGCCGATCCGGACCCGCCCGGCATGGCCGGTGACCTCCTGCACCACCCGCGCCTGCCGCCCCACCAGCGCCGCCACCCCGAACCGGTGCTGGGGCCCGAGGCGCGGCCGCAGCTGTCGCTTGACCAGTGGCCGAACCCCGACCAGGAGGGCGATGGACACGGCGGCGAAGATCGCGAACTGGGCGAACGGCCCCAGCCCGATGGCGGCCGCCCCGGCCGCGGCCAGGGCGGCGACCGCCAGCAGGCCGAGCGCGGCCGTAAGCGTGACGATCTCGGCGACTCCGAGCACCGCCGCGAGGACGACCCAGACGATGGAGTCCATCTCTCAGCCCCCACCGTTGCCAGCTGATGGACCCGGGCGCATGCGGCTCTCCCCTCACGGTACGGCGTCATCCCCGCCGACCAGTCTTCCCGGCACGCCCTACCAGCAAGGGTACTGCCGCCCGACCCCCTCCGCCAACGCTCTGTCCACAGGGTTGCCCAGCTGTTATCGAGGTCGGGTACGGTGCCGCCGGGATCGTTGTCGCGTCGCCAGGGGGATGGACTGTTGCCGCCGAGCTCCTCGCAGTCAGCCGGACCCGAGCCGGCCGTCAGCCGCCCCTACATGCCGGACTACGGCATCTCCCCCGCCGCCGACGGGCTGCTCCCCTGGGCCTGGGCGGTCGAGCGCCTCGAGCGGGCCCACAACTACTGGGTGGCCACCACCGGGCCCGACGGCTCGCCCCACCTGGCCGCCGTCTGGGGCTGCTGGCGCGAGGGCGCCTTCGCCTTCAGCACCGGCGGTCGCTCCCGCAAGGCCCGCAACCTGGCCGCCAACCCGCGCTGTGTGGTCACCCCCGAGCACGCCGGCGAGTCGGTGGTGGTCGAGGGCACCGCCCGGCGGGTGACCGACCCGGCGGCCCTGGCCGCCTTGGCGGCCACCTACCACGACAAGTACGGCTCCGGCTTCCCCGACCCGCTCGAGCACCCGGTGTTCGCCGTCCGGCCCCGGGTCGCCTTCGCCGTGGTCGAGCGGGAGCCGATGTTCTCCCGGTCGGCGACACGCTGGAGCTTCGGCGCGCCGCCGCCGGCCGACCCGAGGGGGCCTGGTGCCTAGAGCGGGCAGCCGGTGCGGTCGTGGAGGCGGCGGTTGGCTCCCTGGCCGAGCCGCACCAGCAGCGGGTCGGGGCCGGGCCCGGTGGCGTCGACGTGGACCTGGAGGACCCGCTCGTTGCAGACGAACATCACCAGCTGCCCACCGCCTCCGCCCCGCTCGAGCAGGTACAGCTCGCCCCCGGTGACCTCCGGCAGCCGCACGGGCCGGACGCCGCGGTCGCCGAGGGCGTCCCGGAGCTGGCCCCGCATGGCCAGGGCGCCGTCCCGCTCGGGGAACTGGAACAACGCCGCCGCCACCGGTCCGGCCGGCCGCGACCAGGTCCGCGTGCAGCCGCTCTGGAACCCGTGGTCGCCGAGGGCGCGAGCCAGCGCCGGCGGGTCGGGCAGCCAGTCCCCGGCCGCTTCCCCGGCGACGTCGAAACCGTGGTCGGCCGGGTCGCTCCCGAGCGTGCCGCCCACCCCGAGGTCGCCCAGCAGCTCGCACAGCGGCGGCGGCCCGGACGCGACCGTGGTCGCGGTGGTCTGGCCGCTGG
>DATENJ010000643.1:0-3403 GCA_035275125.1 Actinomycetes bacterium
CCAGCTCGGCCACCAGCCGTGCCCTCCGCCCCCGCCCGACTGACATCACCAACCCGGCGAGCAGCCCGAGCACACCCTCGAACTCCCCCGCCCCACCCGCGCCGGGTCCCCCGTGCCGGGGGTGCCAATGGATCCCGCGACGACCAGAGTCCGCCGAGTGACCCTGGGTCTCGCCGTGCTCGCCGTGCTCGTGGTTCGCCTCGTGCCCGTCGTGCTCCTCGCGCTCGCCGTGCTCGCCATGCTCGTGGTTCGCCTGGTGCTCCCGCCGCATCTCCAACTCCCCGTTCCCGCTCCCGTTCCCGCCCACTGACCGTGGGTCAGTATTAATGACTGACGGTCGGTCGTCAAGGTGCTATGCTCCGGCGGTGAGCACTCGTTCCGACACTCGAACCGGCCCAGCGGCCGGGGCCCAGCCCGGTCCCACGGCTCGGCGGCCGCGACGCCAGCCGGCTGATGTGCGGCGGGAACAGATCCTGGACGCCGCGGAGCGGGTGCTGGTCGACCGGGGGCTGGCCGCCGCGACCATGGCCGACGTCGCCGAGGCGGCGGCAGTGGCCAAGGGCACCGTGTACCTGTACTTCGAGTCCAAGTCGGAGCTGTTGGCCGGGCTGCGGGCGCGGTACTTCGAGCGCTTCGCGGCCAGTCTCGGCGACCCACCAGGGGGAGGGGCTCCCGCCGGCACCGCGGAACGGGTCGAGCGGCTGGTGGCCGCCTCCTACGACTTCGCGCGAGCCAACCACGCCCTGCACCACGTGCTGTTCCACGAGGCCGGGTACGGGGAGGCGGACGCCTTCACCAGAGCCAGGGCCGTGATGGCCGACCTGGTCGAGGCCGGACGGGCCTCCGGGGAGCTCACGGTGGCCGACCCCGCCCTGGCCACCGACTTCCTGCTCCACGGCCTCCATGGGGTGCTGGTCACCGCGACCCACCACCCGCGACCGCAGCGGCGGCGACTGGTCGCCGGGGTGACCGAGCTGATGTGTCAGGCGCTCGGGGTCACGCGCCCGGGCGGGACCACGACACCACGTGGACCGGGGTCGGGATCGACGGGTCGAGGACCGGGTCGGGAGCCGGCTCGCCGGGGATGAGCGCCAAGGGGAGCACCCCGGCCCAGATCGGCAGGTCGTAGTCGGGCTCGTCGTCGGAGGGCGGGCCGGTGCGGACCTTGGCCGAGACCTCGTCCAGTGGCAGGGCCACGACGGCGGTGGCGGCCAGCTCGCGGGGGTCGCCCCCGCGGACCTCGTCGCTCCGCCCGGGCACGATGTGCTCGACCAGCGCCCGCAGGGCCACCTCCTTCTCGCCCGGGTCGGTGACCGGCCGGAGCCGGCCGATGGCCATGACCGACCGGTAGTTCATCGAGTGGTGGAAGGCCGAGCGGGCCAGCACCAGCCCGTCCACCAGGGTGACGGTGACGCAGACGTCCATGCCCGGCCGCAGCCCGAGCCGGCTGCCGGTGGACCCGTGCAGGAACACCGTGTCACCGACCCGGGCGTACCCGGTCGGGATGACATAGGGCTGGCCGTCGACCACGAAGCCCAGGTGGCAGAGGAATCCCTCGTCGAGGATCGCGTGCACGGTCGCCCGGTCGTAGGCCGCCCGTTCCGGCAGTCGCCGGACCCGGGTCCGCTCGGTCCGCTGATAGCGGTCAGTGTCCATGCGAAATACGCTCCAGTACATATCTCGGAATGTACCAGTACAATACCAGGCCGCTCGCGGATTTTCTGGGCGCTGCCGTACGTTGGAGTGTAGGTAACCCGCCCCCGAACATCTGGAGCTTCCCGCTGCGCTGGTACGGAACCGACCCGCCTCCCGACGGCCTTGCCCTCGGGACGCTGCGGCGCGTCGTCGGCCTGATGGGGCCGTTCTGGCGCCGGGTGGCCGTCGGGTTCCTGCTCGGGGTCATCATGCTGGTCATCACCTCGTTCATCCCGCTGGTGACCAAGACGATCATCGACGACGGGCTGACCAAGCGGATCCCAGGGGTGCTGGGCCGCGAGGTCGCCCTGCTGATGGTGCTGGCGGTGGTCCGCTGGGTCGTTGGCGGGCTGCGGCGCAACATCTCCGGGCGGGTTGGGACCGACGTCGAGTACAACCTGCGCAACCGCCTTGGCCGCCACCTGCTGACCCTCGAGGCCGCCTACCACGACCGCGTGCCCACCGGGCAGCTGCTGGCCAGGGCCACCTCGGACGTGCGCTCGCTGCGCTACTTCATCTCCTGGGGCCTGGTCTTCATGGTCCTCAACGTGATCACCTTCGCCATCGCGGCGGTGCAGATGTGGCTGCTCTCGCCCCGCTTGAGCCTGGTCGTCCTCGCCCTGGCCCCGCCGCTGGTCTACGGGGCGCTGCGGTTCAACCGCCGCCTGCACCGCGTCTACTGGCAGGTGCAGCAGGAGATCGGCGAGCTGACCACGGTGGTCGAGGAGGCGACGGCCGGGGTCCGGGTGGTCAAGGCGTTCGGCCGCGAGAACGAGCAGACCCGCCGCCTGGAGACCGAGGCCAGCTCGATCCTCGACCAGAACCTGGAGGCGGCGCGGCTGCGCGCCTTCTACACCCCCCTGCTGGCCATCCTCCCCCAGCTCAGCCTGGCCGCGATCCTCTGGTACGGCGGCCGGCTGGCCATCGACGGCCAGATCACCCTGGGCACGCTGGTCGCGTTCAACAGCTACCTGCTGCTGCTGGCCTGGCCGCTCCAGGGGCTCGGGATGCTGTTCGGCTTCGCCCAGCGGGCCGCGGCCAGCGCCGACCGGGTCTTCGAGGTGCTCGACCAGCCACCGGCCATCGCCGACCGGCCGGACGCGACCGCCCTCCCCGTACCGGCCGACGGGCCGGCGGACCGGGGGGTCCGGATCAGGTTCCAGCACGTCAGCTTCGCCTACGAGGAGGGCGGCCGGCCCTCGCTGGCCGGGATCGACCTGGACATCGAGCCGGGGTCGCGAGTGGCGGTGGTCGGGGGCACCGGGTCGGGCAAGTCGACCCTGCTCGGGCTGGTCCCGCGGCTGTACGCGCCGACCGAGGGCCGGGTGCTGGTCGACGGCCACGACGTCGCCGCCCTGACCCTGGACTCGCTGCGCTCGGCGGTCGGGATCGTCCATCAGGAGCCGGTGCTGTTCTCGGCCAGCCTGCGCGACAACGTCGCCTTCGGGCGCCCGCAGGCCACCGACACCGAGGTGCTCGACGCCCTGGCCGCGGCGGCCGCCCGCGACGTGGTCGAGTCGCTGCCCGAGGGCCTGGACACGGTGGTCGGCGAGCAGGGCTACACCCTGTCCGGCGGCCAGCGCCAGCGGGTCGCACTGGCCAGGGCCCTGCTCATGCAGCCGCGGGTGCTGATCCTCGACGACGCCCTCTCCCACGTCGACGTCGACACCGAGGCGGCGATCCTGGCCGGGCTGGATATGGCCCTCGG
>DATENJ010000644.1:0-2411 GCA_035275125.1 Actinomycetes bacterium
CCGGGCGCTGCTCGAGGCCCTCGGGGCCGACCTGGGCGCCGAGGGCCTGGCCGAGACCCCGCGCCGGGTCGCGGCCGCCTTCGCCGAGCTGCTCACCCCGGCGCCGTTCCGCCCGACCACCTTCCCCAACGACGAGGGCTACGACGAGCTGGTGGTGGCCCGGTCCATCCCGCTGCGCTCGCTGTGCCAGCACCACCTGCTGCCGTTCTGGGGTGTGGCCCACGTCGGCTACCTGCCGGGCGAGCGCATCATCGGCCTGTCCAAGCTGGCCAGGGTGGTCGAGCTGTTCGCCCGCGACCTCCAGACCCAGAACGGCTCACCAGCCAGATCGCCGGCTGGCTGGAGGAGCAGCTGAGCCCGCTCGGGGTCGGGGTGGTGGTCGACGCCGAGCACCTGTGCATGACCGTCCGCGGGGTCAAGGCCCCAGGCGTCCGCACCGTCACCTCGGCCCTGCGCGGGCGGGTCCGGGACGACCCCCGGACCAGGGCCGAGTTCCTCGCCCTGGCCACGACGATGAGAGGATGAGGCGTCCGTCGTCGCTCCTGGAGGGCGCCAGTGAACCGCGAACGGCTCGCCGCGCTCCTCGGGCGCGAGCGCGACGTCTTCGCTGAGCGGCATCCGCGCAGCCGCGCCGCCTACCAGGCGGCCGGGGCCAGCCTGCTCGGCAACGTCCCCATGACCTGGATGAACAAGGCGGCCGGGCGGTTCCCGGTGTACCTGGCCGAGGCCAGCGGGGCCACCGTTGTCGACTTGGACGGTCATCGCTATGTCGACTTGTGCCTCGGCGACACCGCCGCCATGGCCGGCCACTCGCCGGCGCCGACGGTGGCGGCCGTGCAGCGGCGCTACGCCGAGGCCGGCGGAGCAACGGCCATGCTCCCGACCGAGGACGCGGCCTGGGTCGGGGCCGAGCTGGCCCGCCGGTTCGGGGTGCCGCTGTGGAGCTTCAGCCTGACCGCCACCGACGCCAACCGCTGGGCCATCCGGCTGGCCCGCCTGGTCACCGACCGGCCCAAGATCCTGGTCTTCAACTACTGCTACCACGGCACCGTCGACGAGGCCTTCATCACCCTCGACGCCGACGGGGCGACCTCGCGCGAGGGCAACGTCGGGGCTCCGGTCGACCCGGCCGCCACCACCCGGGTGGTCGAGTTCAACGACCTGGACGCCCTCGACCGCGAGCTGGCCCACGGGGACGTGGCCTGTGTGCTGATGGAGCCGGCCCTGACCAACATCGGCATCGTCCTGCCGGCCCCCGGCTACCTGGAGGGGGTGCGCGAGCTGACCCGCCGCCACGGCACCCTGCTGGTCAACGACGAGACCCACACCCTGTCGGCCGGGCCGGGCGGCTGCACCCTGGCCTGGGACCTCGAGCCCGACCTGGTCACCGTGGGCAAGGCGATCGCCGGGGGGATCGCGGCCGGCGCCTACGGGGTCTCGGCCGAGGTCGCCGGGCGGGTCGCGGCCCGGAGCGACGCCGACCTGATCGACACCGGCGGGGTCGGCGGCACCCTGGCCGGCAACGCCCTCTCGGTGGCGGCGATGCGGGCCACCCTCGAGCAGGTCCTCACCGACCAGGCGTTCGAGCACATGATCGCGCTCGCCACCCGGTTCACCGGCGGCGTCCAGGAGGTGCTGGACCGCTGCGGCGTGCCCTGGTCGGTGGTGCAGCTGGGGGCAAGGGCCGAGTACCGGTTCTGCCGCCCGGCCCCGGTCAACGGCGGCCAGTCGGCCGCCGCCGGCGACGACCAGCTCGACGACTACCTGCACGTGTACCTGCACAACCGGGACATCCTGCTGACCCCGTTCCACAACATGGCGCTGATGTGCCCGGCCACCACCGCCGCCGACGTCGACCGGCACACCGAGGTGTTCGGGGCCGCCGTGGCCGAGCTGGTCGGCGAGGGCGGCTGACGGCTACCAGCGGGTGTAGAACAGCACCTGGACGGCCAGGGCCTGGCCGAGCAGCAGGGCGGCCACCAGCGGCAGGCTGGCCCGCCAGCGCAGCAGCTGGCGCACGGCCACCACCACCGCGAACGGGACCAGGAACTGCCACATGCGCTCGACCTCGCCGCGGGTGTGGCCCCAGCAGGCGGCGGCCAGCAGGGCGGCCCCGGTGGCCATCTCGAACGACCCCCAGGCCCGCTCCCGGACCGCCGCCACCAGCCGCGTGACCAGGGCCGCGGTCAGGGGGAAGCCGAGGATGGCGGCGAAGGCGACCAGGTCGCCGAAGATCCACACCCACCAGACCCGCTGCTCGGTCCCGGGAGCGTGGCGCCAGAAGTCGTCGACCGCCGCCACCGCGGCCCGCACGTCGTAGCCGGTGGTGGCGGCGAGCAGCCCGGCCAGGGCGAGCACCACCGCGGCGGTGACGGCCGCCCAGCGCAGCACCCAGCCCCAGCCGGCGGCCG
>DATENJ010000645.1:0-4944 GCA_035275125.1 Actinomycetes bacterium
TGGACCAGCAGGTTGGGGAGGATGCCGAGGACCAGGACGCCGGCGGCCGACAGGGCGATGGCCGTGCCGAGGGTCGGGGAGACGCTGGGGGCGGCCGGTTCGGGGGTGCCTTCGGGCTGGGTGCCGAGCCAGAGGCTGCGGGCGATGCCGGCGTAGTAGAAGAGGGCGACCACGGTCATGACGGCCATGAAGACGACCAGCAGCTGGAGGGTCAGGGTGTCGCCGTTGATGGCCGACTTGAAGATGACGAACTTGGCGTACCAGCCGGCGGCCGGGGGGATGCCGGCCAGGGAGAACAGGAACGCGGTCATGGCGACGCCGAGGGCCGGGGAGCGGCGGGCCAGCCCGGCGTAGTCGCTGATCAGGTTGGCCGGCTGGCGCTGGCTGACCAGGGTGACGACGGCGAACGCGCCCAGGTTGGTGAAGGCGTAGATCAGCAGGTAGACGAGGACGGCCTGGAAGGCCTCCTCGCGGACGGCCGGGTCGGCCGAGGAGCCGGCCGCGAACGGGACCAGCATGTAGCCGGCCTGGGCGACCGAGGAGTAGGCGAGCAGGCGGACGATGTTGGTCTGGGCCAGGGCGATCACGTTGCCGAGCAGCATGGTGAAGGCGGCCAGGACGGCGAAGGCCGGGGCCCAGTAGCGGGCGTAGGACGGGAAGGCCACAAAGGTCACCTGGAGGAGGCCGGCGAACCCGGCGGCCTTGGAGGCGACTGACAGGTAGGCGGCCACCGGCACCGGGGAGCCCTCGTAGGTGTCGGGGGCCCAGAAGTGGAACGGGGCCGCCGACACCTTGAAGGCGAACCCGGTGATGACCAGGAACACGGCCATCACCACGGCCGGCTCGTCGCCCAGCTGGGCGAGGCGCTCGGCGATAGGGCCGAGCTGGAGGGAGCCGGTGAAGCCGTAGATGAGGCTCATGCCGAACAGCATCACGGCGGTGGAGAGCACGCCGATGAGCAGGAACTTGAGCGCGCCCTCGTTGCCGCGGGCGTCGCCCTTGCGGAACCCGGCGGCGATGAAGCCGGTGGCCGAGACGATCTCGAGCGACAGGAACAGCATCAGGAGATCGCGCGAGGACGGCATCAGCAGCATGCCGACGAAGCTGGACAGGACCAGGAAGTAGAACTCGCCCTGGTAGGCGGTGCCGGCCTCGACGTAGCGCTGGCTCATCAGCAGGACCAGCAGCAGCGAGCCCAGGAACAGCCCCTTGAACAGCAGAGCGTAGTTGTCGACCACGAACGAGCCGCCGAAGGTGCTGCGGGTCCCACCGCCGACCAGGCTGGCCAGCGCGATCCCGGCGGCAACGGTGCCGGCGATCGACAGCCAGCTGGCGACCACCTTGCCCCGCTCCACGAACAGGTCCACCACCAGCACCAGCAGGGCGGTGCCGGCCAGGATCAGCTCGGGAAGGATGGCGTGGAAGTCGATGGGCACGGTCAGGGTCTCCTCGACACGTCAGGTTCTCGCCAGGGCGAACAGGTCGGTGAACCACCCGGTGACCGACGGGTTGGTCAGCCACAGGATGAGGCCGGGGACGAACCCGAGGGCCACCATGAGCACGATCAGGGGCGACCAGGCGGCGACCTCGAGGGGGGCCAGGTCGCCGAGGGCCTTGCCGCCCCAGCGGTCGGGGACCCGGCCCAGGTTGACCCGCTGGATGAGCCAGAGGAAGTAGCCGGCGGTCAGCAGCGTGCCCACCAGGCCGACCGAGGCCAGGGTGCGGAACAGCGGCACCGACAGCCCGGGGGCCGGGTTCCAGGCGGCCAGCAGGGCCAGGATCTCCCCCCAGAAGCCGGCGAGCCCGGGCAGGCCTAGGGAGGCGATGCAGGCCAGGGTGAACACCCCGGCCAGGCGGGGCATGAGGGTGGCCATGCCGCCGCCCAGCTCGAGGATGTCGCGGGTGTGGTAGCGCTCGTGCATGGACCCGGCGAGGAAGAAGAGCATGCCGGTGATGACGCCGTGGGCGACCATGCCGAACACGGCGGCGTTGATCCCGGTCGGGGTGAGGGTGGCGATGCCAAGCATCACGAAGCCCATGTGGCCGACCGACGAGTAGGCGATGAGGCGCTTGACGTCCCGCTGGGCCAGGCAGCACAGGGCGCCATAGATGATGGCGATGGCGCCGAGCACGCCGAGCACCGGGGCCCAGGTCCGGGCGGCCTCGGGCAGGACCGGCAGGGCGATGCGCACGAACCCGTAGGTGCCCATCTTCAGCAGGATCCCGGCCAGCAGCACCGAGCCGACGGTCGGGGCCTCGGTGTGGGCGTCGGGCAGCCAGGTGTGGAACGGCCACACCGGCACCTTGACGGCGAAGCCGAGGGCGACGGCGGCGAACACGATCGTGCCGAAGGTGCCGCCGAAGCGGGCCGCGCCCAGGTCCTGAAGGGCCAGGATGTCGAAGGTGCGGCCGGCCGCCTCGGGGCTGGAGCGCAGCCACAGGGCGAGGAAGCCCAGCAGCATGACCACCGACCCGATCAGGGTGTAGAGGATGAACTTGATCGAGGCGTAGTCGCGCCTGGCCCCGCCCCAGACGGCGATCATGAAGTACATGGGGATGAGCACCGTCTCCCAGAAGACGAAGAACAGCACCAGGTCGAGGGCCACGAAGGTGCCGTTCATGCCCGTCTCGAGCAGCAGCAGGAGCGCCAGGAAGGCCTTGGCGTTGCGGGGCTCGGGCAGGAACCGCAACGAGTAGACGACACACAGCAGGCTGAGCAGCAGCGACAGCACCAGCAGGGGCAGGGCGATGCCGTCGACGCCGACGTGGTAGCCGGCTCCGATCGAGGGGATCCAGCTCCGGGCGACCTCGAACTGCATGGCCGCCCCGGCACCGTAGTCGAAGCGGGCCAGCATGCCCACCCCGGCCAGCAGGGCGAGCGCGCTGAAGCCGAGGGCCGCCCCCTTGACCAGGCCGTCGCGCTCCTTCGGGAGTACGGCCACCGCGACCGCGCCGAGAAGGGGCAGGAACACGGCCAGGGTCAGGGCCGAGTCGTCGAACCAGTCCATGCCGAGCACTCCTCCTTCCGGCTAGCTGCCGATCACCTGGGTCACCACGACGGCCAGGCCGACCACGCCGATGAACAGCGCGGCCGCGTACCACTGGGCCTGCCCGGACTGTATATAGCGCAGCCCACGGGCGAGACGTCTCGTCCCCAGCCCCGCCCCGTTGACCACCCCGTCGATCACCCGCTGGTCGAACCAGTAGGTCGCCGGGGCCAGGGCGCCGACCACCGCCCGGACGATGCCCTGCTCGTACAGGTCGTCGAGGAAGAACTTGCGCTGCAGGGTCTTCCAGAGCAGCGGGGCCCGCTCCAGGTACTCGTGCTCGGGCAGGCCGCGCCGGTACAGGGCGGTCCCGATGGCCAGCCCGGCCAGGGCGACCACGGTGGTGGTCACGACCAGGCCGAGGTTGAGGGTCACCGGGCCGTGGGCGGGCAGGGCCTCGGTCTGGATCCAGGTGGCGATGGAGTTGTCGCCGAGGCCGACGAACCCGGCCAGGGCGGCCCCGACGGCCAGGACAACCAGCGGGAACAGCATGGCCGCGTCGGCCTCGTGGGGGCGGCCCTGGCCGCGGTAGGCGGCGCCGAAGGTCAGCCACAGCATCCGGCCGACGTACAGCGCGGTCAGGAAGGCCGTGACCATGCCGGTGACGAACACGATCTGGGCCACGGTCTGGCTGGTCGCCGCCTCCCCGGCACCGCCGAAGCCGGCGTTCCAGGCGTCGGTGAGGATCTCGTCCTTGGACCAGAACCCGGCCAGGGGGGCGATCCCGGTCAGGGCCAGGGCGCCGACCAGGAAGGTCACGAAGGTGACGGGCATCGCCCTGGCCAGCCCGCCCATCTCGCTCATGTTGTTGGAGTGGACGGTGTGGATGATGGCCCCGGCGGCCAGGAACAGCAGGGCCTTGAAGAAGGCGTGGGTGAACAGGTGGAAGATCCCGGCCGAGTACCCGCCGACGCTCAGGGCGGCCATCATGTAGGCCAGTTGGGAGATGGTCGAGTAGGCCAGCACCCGCTTGATGTCGTCCTGGACCAGGGCCAGCAGGGCCGCGATGAGCATGGTGATGCTGGCCAGGATGCCGATCTCGTTCAGCACCGTCCCGGAGGCCTCGAACACCGGGTACATCCGGGCGACCAGGAAGACCCCGGCCGCGACCATGGTGGCGGCGTGGATCAGGGCCGACACCGGGGTCGGGCCGGCCATCGCGTCGGGCAGCCAGGTGTGGAGGGGGAACTGGCCCGACTTGCCGATCGCCCCGCAGAACAGCAGGGCCGCGCCGAGGGTGACGGTGGTGCTGGAGATCTCGCCGGTCTCGACGCCATCGATGATCCGCTGGATCTCGAAGCTGCGCGCCGCCCAGGCGAACACGAAGATCCCGGCCATGAAGCCGAGGTCGCCGACCCTGGTGGTCAGGAAGGCCTTGACCGCGGCCCTGGCGTTGGCCGCGTCCTCCCAGTAGTGCCCGATCAGGAAGTACGAGCAGATGCCCATGATCTCCCAGCCGAACAGCATCAGCAGCAGGTTGTCGGCCAGGACGACGATCAGCATGCCGCTGGTGAACAGCGACAGCATGGCGAAGAAGAAGGTGTAGCGCTCGTCGCCGCGCATGTAGGAGACCGAGTAGAGCTGCACCAGCAGCGAGACGGTGGTGACCACGACCAGCAGCACCGCGGCCAGGCCGTCGACGGTCATGCCGAAGGGGATGTCGAACCCGGCCCCGATGGGCGCCCACTCGGTGCTGGCGTGGTAGGCGTCGGCCCCGCCGATCACCCCGAACAGGATGGCCAGGCTGATCACCCAGCCGACGGCGACGGCGAGAATGCCGACCGCCGCTCCCCCGCCGGGGAGCCGCTTGCCCACCAGCAGAATGACCGCCCACGCCACCAGGGGCAGGGCGGGCACCAGCCAGGCCAGCTTCTCCACTTACCCTCCTCTGTTCAGT
>DATENJ010000646.1:0-2277 GCA_035275125.1 Actinomycetes bacterium
CGAACCGCCCCTGCCAACGGGCCAGGTCGGCCCGGATGAGGCGGACTTGCAGCTTCTGGTCCTCGGCGCCGACCTCGTGGGCGATCCGGTCGGCCGCCTCCAGGTCCGCCTCGGCCTCGGCCACCTGCCCGGCCCGGGCGCGCTCGCCGGCCGTGCGGATGAGGATCTGGCCAACGTCCTCGCGGTCGCCCAGCCCGGCGAGCACCTCCATCGCCTCCGCCAGGGTGGCCATCGCCTGCGCATGCTGGCCGCGGGTGCTGCTGAGGTCGGCCCGGGCGACCAGCGCCTGGCCAGCCCCCCAGCGCTCACCGAGGCGGCGGAACCGGTCAAGGGCCTGGTCGAGCTCGCGCTCGGCCACCTCCGCCTCGCCGAGGTTGATCATCAGGGCACCGGCGAGGAGGTGGACGGTCGCCCCCATCCACGGGTCGGGGTGGTCCCGCTCGGCGTCGAGGCGCCACAGCGCGGTCTGGTCGTCGTTGCCGAACATGGCCAGCACGGCCGGGAGGATGGTGAGGACCGGGTGGGACCGCCGTGGCTCGTCCGGGGCCAGCGCGTCCACGGCGGCCATGGCCTCGGCGCCCCGCTCCAGGGCCGCTCCCAGGTCGACCCCGCCGGAGAGGTCCGTCAGGGCGCGGAAGGCCAGGACCTGGACCCTGGCCACGGCGTCGCCGCCGGGCAGCGCCAGCACCTTGGCCGTCCACTCCAGCGACTCGGCCCTGGCGCTGGTCAGGGTCCAGTACCAGCCGAGGGCGGCGGCCAGCCGCAGGGCCGTTGTGGCGTCCCCGACGTCGCTGGCCCAGCGCAGGGCGGCGTGCAGGTTGTCGCGCTCGGCGGCCAGCCGGCCGAGCCAGCGCAGCTGGTCGCGCCGGCGCAGCTCGGGCTCGGCCGTCTCGGCCAGCTCCACGAAGTAGCCGGCATGCGCCCGGGCCAGGGCCTCGTCCTCGCCGGCCGCCCGGAGCCGCTCGGCGCCATAGGCCCTGACCGTCTCCAGCATCCGGTAGCGGACCCCGCCGCCGTCGAGCTCGGCCGCCACCACCAGGGACTTGTCGACCAGGCCGGCCAGCAGGTAGAGGACCTCGTCGGGGGCCGGGCCGGCCAGGGCCGGGCCGGCGCAGACCCGCTCGACCGCCTCGAGGGTGGCCCCGCCGGCGAAGGTGGCCAGCCGGCGCAGCAGCACCTGCTCGGGCGCTGACAGCAGCTCCCAGCTCCAGTCGATCACTGCCCGCAGCGTCTGGTGGCGGGGCTGGACCGGCCGGCGGCCGTCGGCCAGGAGCCGGAAGCGGTCGTCGAGGCGGGTCGCGATCTGCTCCGGGGAGAGGGCGTGGAACCGGGCCGCGGCCAGCTCGATGGCCAGCGGCAGGCCATCAAGGGCCCGGCAGATGCGCAGCACCGGTTCGAGGGTCGCCTGGTCGACGCCGAACCCGGGCCGCGCGGCCGCGCCCCGGTCGGCCAGCAGCCGCACCGCCGGGTAGGTCAGGGCCTCGGCGGGGGAGACCTCGCCGTCGGGGACGGCCAGCGGCCCGACCGGGTGCAGCAGCTCCCCGGCGATGCCCAGCGGCTCCCGGCTGGTGGCCAGCACCGACAACCCCGGGCAGCGGGCGAGCAGGTGGTCGACCAGCTTGGCGACGGCCTCGACCAGGTGCTCACAGTTGTCGGCGACCAGCAGCAGCCTGCGGCCGCCGATCGCCTCGACCAGCCGCTCCAGCGGGGCCATGGCGGTGGCCCCCGGCGTCGCCAGCAGCCGCTGCTCGCGCGCCCCGAACAGCGACAGCACGGCCTGAGGGAGGTCGACCGGGTCGGCCAGAGCCAGCTCGGCCAGCCACACGCCGTCTGGCATCCGGTCCAGCAGGCGGGCTGCGGCCTCGGCGGCGAGCCGGGTCTTGCCCGCCCCGCCCGGCCCGGTCAGGGTCACCAGGCGCGCGCCGTCGAACGCCTCCATGATCCGGTCGAGGTCGTCCCCACGGCCGACGAAGCTGGTGACCGGCGAGCGGAGGTTGGTCGGGGCCGCCGGCGGGCCGTGGCCACCACCCGGCGCGCTCGGGGCCAGCTCGCCGCGGAGCACGGCCACATGCACCGCCTGCAGCTCCGGCGACGGGTCGATGCCGAGCTCGTCGGCCAGCCGGGCCCGCAGCCTCCCATACGCCCCGAGGGCGTCGGCCTGGGCCCCTCGCAGGGCCAGGGCCCGCACCAGCTGGCCGCCGAGGCGCTCCGACAGCGGATGGGCGGCCACCAGCTCCTCGAGCTCGGCCACCAGCCCGTCGCTGGCGCCGGCGGCCA
>DATENJ010000647.1:0-2702 GCA_035275125.1 Actinomycetes bacterium
GACCTCGAGCGCCGGGCCGCCATCGGGGTCGAGCTCGGCGACCGCGTCCTGCATGGCCGCGGCCGCCCTGACCGCGCGAAGGGCGTCGTCCTCCCGGACCACCGGGACCCCGAAGACGGCCACCACCGCGTCCCCGATGAACTTCTGCACCAGCCCGTGGTGGCGTTCCAGCACCGCCCTGGTCCGCTCGAAGTAGCGGGCCATGACCCGGCCCAGCGACTCCGGGTCGAGGCGCTCCCCAAGCGCCGTCGAGCCGGTGACGTCGCAGACGACAACGGTGACGACCTTGCGGGCCCCGCGCCGCTGCTCGGAGGCCAGGGGCGCGCCGCAGTTGAGGCAGAACCGGGCCCGCTCCGGGTTCTGCTCGCCGCAGTTGGCGCAGGTCAGCATCGTCCCCCCACGCCGGCTCAGTCCCCGTCCACCGGGGGGCTAGCCTTGAGCCCCCCGGACCCCCCGTCCCGGCGCCGCCGGGCCACCTCGGCCAGGGCGGTCCGGTCGACCCGGTCGCCGGGCACGACCGCCACCCGGCAGCGGGTCACCGCCCGAAGGGTGGCCGTGCGCCGGCCCCCCTCCAGCAGCGCCATCTCGCCCAGGATGGCCCCGGGGCCGACCTCGGCCACCGCCTGGCCGTCCTGCTCGACGGCCAGGACCCCGTCGAAGAGGAGGTAGAGCTCGTCCCCGGGCTCCCCCTGGGAGACGAGGACCTCGCCGGCGCGCAGCCGCCGGAACGGCGGGTTGGAGCCGATGATGATGGCCGACAGCTCCCGCTCCAGCTCGGTCTCGACGGCCGTGACCACTGTCGGCGACTCCTCGTCGCCCCAGGGGTTCTTCTCGCCGAAGGACTCCCGGTACCAGGTGTCGAAGTCGATCAGGCCGGTCTTGGCCTGGAGGGTGCCGTCGTGGCCGTAGATCCAGTGCCGCGGGAACGAGCTCGCCCCGATCACCTCGAAGCTGGCGGTGCCGTCGGCGCGGACCGACAGGGCCAGCGTCGACCACACCACCGGCCCGGAGACCTGAAGGTAGGGCCGCCGCCGGACCCGCCGGGGTGACGGCATGCCCGGCTGCCCGCCGGCCGTCTGCGTGAAGCGCACGACCCCGTCGCCGACCTCCGGCTCGCCGCGCAGGTCGGGGAAGCTGATCCCGCAGAAGGTCAGGCCGATGCCGGCCAGCCGCATGCGGGTGTGGCCCATGTGCCCACGGCCGAGGTGGCCGTACCCGGTGACGCGGCCGTCCTCGTCGACCTCGATCCAGGCCCTGAGCTCGTTGGCGAACCGGATGGAGCTGGAGCCGAGCAGGCTCTCCAGGTCGTCGAGCCGGTCGGGGGGCGGCAGGTCGTAGTGGGCGACGCCCAGCTCGAAGGGCAGCTTCACCATCCCCTCGACGGCCTCCCTGGGAATCCACGACACCGAGGTCACCGATGACTCGATCCGCACGCGAGCAGCGCCTCCTCCCAGTCAGGCCGTCGGCCATGGCGCATCCATCATGCACGGTCCGCCGCGGCGGCGGGGTCGGGTCGCCATCGGGGCAGTACCCTCGTCTCCATGAACAAGCCAAGAACCCGATGGACGGCGTCACGGTCGGCTCGCTACGCCGTGGTCGCCGTGCTGGTCGTGGTGGCCACCGCGATGGTGGTCCTTGAGCCCTTCCCGAGCGGCGCGGTGCTGGTGACCCTGACCCGCACGCACGGCATCGACGTCGGCGATCTCCCGGCGATCGTGCTGTATCTGGTCGCTGGCGGGATCGCGCTCGCCGGGGCGTAGGATCCTGCCCATGGTGCCGAACCCGGCAGGGGCGTCCGAAACCGCCGTGACGGTGGTCCTGGTGACCTTCCAGAGCGCCCGCGACCTGGCCATGTGCCTCGGGTCGCTGGAGCGGGCGGCGGCGCCGCACCCGCTGGAGGTGGTGGTGGTCGACAACGCCTCCACCGACGCCAGCGTCGAGATCGCCCGCAGCTACGGCGCCAAGGTGCTGGAGAACCACACCAACCAGGGCCTGTCGCGGGCCATCAACACCGGGGTGGCGGCCACGGGCGCGCCCTGGCTGCTGATCGTCAACCCCGACACCTGGCTGTCGCCCGGGTCGGTGCGCCGGCTGCTGGCCACCGGCACCTCCGACCAGCGGATCGGTTGTGTCGGCCCCCACCTGGCCAACCCCGACGGGTCCGACTACCCCACCGGGCGCCGGTTCCCGTCGCTGCTGATGGGCGCCCTCCACGCCGCCCTGGCCCCGGTCTGGCCAGGCAACCCGGCCACCCGCCGCTACCACATGGTCGGGGTCGACCGGAGCCGGCCGCTTGACGTCGACTGGGTCTCGGGGGCCTGCATGCTGGTCCGCCGCCGGGCCTTCGAGGAGATCGGCGGGTTCGACCCCGGCTACTTCATGTACTTCGAGGAGATGGACGCCTGTCTGCGGCTGCACCGGGCCGGCTGGCGGGTCGTGTTCGACCCGGTGGCCGAGGTCAAGCACGTCGTCGGCGGGTCGACTCGCAGCGCCCCCTACCGCAAGGTCGTCCACCACCACAAGAGCGCCATGCGCTTCTACTGCCGCCGCTACACCCGCGACCCCCGCCTGGTGATGGCGCCCCTGGTCGCCGGGTTCCTGACCGTCCGCGGGGTCGCCTCCCTGGCCCGGACCGCCGTCGCCCAGCGGCGCGAAGCCGGCCGCGAGCGCCCCCTGGCCGGCCCCAGGCCCGACGAGCTGGG
>DATENJ010000648.1:0-14713 GCA_035275125.1 Actinomycetes bacterium
GCCGGCTACAGCGTCCACAACGCCGAGCCGGCCTCGCCCGGCCGCATCGCCCTGGCCCAGGCCACCGCCGAGTCCGTCAACACCTACTACGCTCAGCTGATGGTCCGGGTCGGGACCGCCAACGCGATCCGGGTGGCCAGACGGATGGGGATCACCTCGCCGCTGCGCGACTACTGCTCGCTGGTCCTCGGCACCGAGAACCTGACCCCGCTGGAGCTGGCCAGCGCCTACGCCACCCTGGCCGCCGGAGGGATTCACTGCCAGCCGGCGACCATCACCCGGATCACCGGCCCGACCGGCCGGGTCCTGTTCGACGGCCGGCCCTCCTGCCGCCGGGTCCTGGACCCACCGGTGGCGGCGGCCGCCGTCGGCGTCCTGCGCGGGGTCGTGGGGCCGGGCGGGACCGGCTACCGGGCCGCCATCGGCCAGCCCGTGGCCGGCAAGACCGGCACCACCACCAGCTACGCCGATGCCTGGTTCACCGGCTTCACCCCCCAGCTGGCCACCTCGGTCTGGGTCGGCGACCCGCTCAGGCAGACCCCGATGACCGACCAGTTCAATGGCGGCCCGGTCTATGGGGGCACCTTCCCCGCCCTCATCTTCCACGACTTCATGGCCGCCGCCCTGGCCGCGCCACCGCGCTACCAGCACCGATGACCATCGCCGGCCGGGTGATGGCCTACCAGCGTCCGTTCCTGGCCGCGGTCGCCAGCAACGGCCTGCTCGCCACGGCCCCGGCCTCGGTCTCGTTCCTACTGGCGACGTTCCTCGTGAGCGCCCTGTGGCACGACCCGGCGGGCGGGCACCGGGTGGTGGCCTCCTGCTGCGCCTGGCGGGCCACCGACCTGCCCCGCGGCCCGCTGCTCCCTCTGCTAGGCAGCGCCTTCCTGATCCGACGGCCGGTCGAGGCGGTCTGGACGGTGGCCGCCACCGGGCTGGTGCTCGGGCCGCTGGAGACAGTCATCGGCAGTCGGCGGCTGCTCGCCCTCGGCGCCATCGGCCATGCCCTCCCCACCGCCCTGGTCGACCTGTGCTGGCTGGCCGGCGGCAGGGCCGGTCAGGGGCTGGCCGGACTCGATGTCGGGACCTCGGCCGTGGTGGTCACCGCGGCCGCCGCCCTGGCCGTCGCGACCCGGTCGCTACCGGTCGCCGTCGTGCTGCTTGCCGCCCTGGCCGTCGACGTCTTCGTCGCCCCCGACCTGGCCACGGCCGAGCACCTGCTCGCGGTCCCCATCGGGGTGGCCTTCGTGCTGGTGCTCTCGCGGGGCCGGCCCCCCGGCCCTCCCACGGCTCGAGCTCAGTGGCAGGTTCCGCTGCCGTGGTCGGTGAACGGGGCTCCGGCGGCGTGGACAAAGCGCCACCGGTAGCCGCCAGGCTGGAGAGTGAGGCGCAGGACCCCGAAGGTCCTGAGACCACCACCTGGGTGGGTTGTCCGATCGAGGGTTGTGGCCGCTGGTTCCTCAGCCCCTGGGATCTGGAGGGGCATACCGCGTCCGCGCATCCGGGCTGGACGGCCATTTATGAGCTGCTGCGGCCGTATTCGAACCAGCGTCAGCGGGTCGTGTACCACCGCACGCCGCCGGCGACCTGAACGCTGCCTCGAAGGCCAGGACCTCCAACTCGCGGGGCAGGTGCTGCAGTTCGGCCAGTAGTTCTCGTACCGTCATCTGACTCAGCGTAGCGACATCTGCGCTCTAAGTGAGGAGCAGAGTGAGGCGCTGGTCCATGGCGGGTAGGAAGCGGACCCAGGCCTGGGTCACCCATCGTCGCGGATCAACTGGACCCGCTGTGTGAGCGCGAACCTCCACGGCCAATGCCATGGCGTCGCGTGCTCCACCCGAAGCCGAGAGCCATGTGTGTGCTCCGCCGGATCGGGCATGTGCGCGTGACGTGGTCCAAATGGATGGAGCCGAGCACCAGGCCGGAAGTCCCAGATAAGCGCCCGGCCACCAGGCCGCAGAACGCGGCCGATCTCGGCCAGGCCGGCCGCCGGGTCGGCCCAGTGGTGCATCGACAGGGTGCTGACGACCAGGTCGAAGGAGCGGTCGGGGAACGCCAGCGCGGCCACGTCACCGACTAGAAACTCTGGTCGGCGCTGGTCGCCGGTTTCTGGACGGTGGGTGTTGGCGCGGGCGCGGGCGATCATGGCTGGGTCTAGATCGAGGCCGGTCACGTCGAATCCGCGCTGGGCCAGCCGGGTCGACAGGTGGCCGGGCCCGCACCCGACCTCGAGCAGCCGGGCCTCGTCCGGCGCGACTGCGGCGACATCGGCGGCGATGCGCTCACGAAACCGGCCGAGCAGGAGCCGGCTGAGGGCGTCGTAGAGAACGGCGTCGCCAATGAGGATGCCTCCTGGCACCTGGTGCCCTCGGGCGCCATGGCGACCGCGTCGTACGACCACGAGGGCTGCGGCGGCCGCGCCGGCCACGATGACCAGTTTCCGAGCTTGGACCATTAGACCTCCACTGATGTCCCACGCTCTGCTGAGGACAGGCCGGGCGGGAGTCGTTGCGGTTAGGGCAGGAGAAGTGTGCGTTGCCGGTGTTGGGGTCGCTGCCCATAGCGGGTCATGCCGCGGGGCTTGTAGATGGCCAGCGTCGTGGCCACCAGCAGGAGTAGGAGGGCGGCGGCCGCGTGCAGCACCGGGGATGGGTCTCTCAGCCCGCGAAGCCCAGTACCGGACACCGCCGTCGCTGCGGCGATGTCGCCTAGGTAGTCAAGGGTCTGCATGTAGAGCAGCAAGACGATGGTGGCGACGACGTTGACCACGAGCTTGAACAGGACCCAGTAGTGGCGGAACAGGCCCCAGGCGCTGCCCAGGGAGCAGATCAGCCCGGTCGCCAGGGAGCCCAGGCTCAAGGGGACGAGGACGACCCAGCCGGTCAGTTCCATCACCAGATAGGCGCCCCGCACCGTCTGGGGGTCCTGGCTGGTCAGGCCGGCGACGCTGAGGGCGAGGAAGGCCAGTCATGCGCTGCGGTCGCTACGGACGCCAGGGCGCCGCCGTATCCGCGGAACGACCAGCGGCGGCCCGGGCCATGGTTGCCGCCGGCGAGCAGCAGGATGAGCAGGAGCAAGACGAGGGCGAGGGTGATGATGCCGGAGACCTTGACCCAGCGTGGGGGCCTGCCGTCGGGCCACGATTCGCGCGGTCCTCCCGCTCGGGGGAGGAGGGTTGGTCAGCCATGGGCGGGTCCTTGGTCGCCGGGAGGCTTGCACGAGTTCACGGTGATCGAGACAGTATGTCTCTGTCAAGTCAGAGTGTCGCTACATCGTCGTCGCGTATAGTGACGTGGTGCCGAAGCTGTGGGATGAGACGATCGCGGCGCACCGCCGTGCGGTCCGAGACGCCACCCTGGACACCACCGCGGCCCTGGTTGCCGAGCACGGGCTGGCGCCGGTGACGATGTCCCAGATCGCCGAGCAGACCGGCATCGGCCGGGCGACGCTGTACAAGTACTTCCCGGACGTGGAGGCGATCCTCCTCGCCTGGCACCAGCGCCAGGTCGCCGAGCACCTTGAACAGCTCGCCGAGGTCCGAGACCACGCCCGCCACGGTGGCGAGCGGCTCAAGGTGGTCCTGGAGGCCTACGCGCTGATTGTCCATGAGCATCATGGCGGCGACCTGGCGGAGCTGCTGCATCGCGGTCCTCATGTCGCCCGAGCCCACCAGCAACTCCGGGACTTCGTCCGAGACCTGCTGACCGAGGGCACAGCCAGCGGCGAGGTCCGCGATGATGTGGCGCCCGAAGAGCTGGCCAGCTACTGCCTGCATGCTGTCGCGGCCGCTCGCGGGCTACCTTCGAAGGCCGCGGTCCAGCGGCTGGTCACCGTCATCCTGGCTGGCTTGCGGCCCCCACCACCGATGGGCGCATCTGGGTGACGGCGGCTCGCTAACTGGGGTCGTTGCCATAGTCGGCCACCTACGCCCAGACCTGGCTGGCGGGCCGGTTGATCTCCACGCTGCTCGCTACCCGCACCAGCGGCCCTCCGGGCCAGCGTCCCATCGCGCCCAACAGCCTGCAGTATTGAAGGCTCGCAGTAGCGTCGAGCACCTGTCGATCGGACCTGATCGCCGGCGACACGCCCACCGTAGATGCCCCAGGCATAGGTAGCAGGGTCCAACGGGCCTCGTGTCTAGGGCCGGTCGGGCCTGCCCGTCCCTGGCCACCGCGGCTATACTCTAGGGGGGTATGGGTATGGCATGAGGAGGGTTTGAGGATGCAGGGCTACACGGCGGACAAGGACAAGCTGCAGTTACGTCTGCGCCGGATTGAGGGCCAGATCCGCGGTCTGCAGCGGCTGGTCGACGAGGACGCCTACTGCATCGACGTCCTCACCCAGATCTCGGCGGTCAACGCCGCCCTGCGCGGGGTGTCGGTGCTGTTGCTGGACGACCACCTGCGCCACTGTGTGCGCGACGCCGTCCGGGGCGAGAGCGAGGTGGACGGCGACGCGATCGTGACCGAGGCCACCGAGGCGATCGAGCGGCTGCTCAAGTCCTAGCACACCACTTGCCAGCACCCCATCTGCTATCGCGGACGGAGGCTCCACATGACCACGATGACTATCAGCGTCCCCGAGATCCACTGCGACCACTGCAAGCAATCGATCGAGGGCGCGCTCGCCCCCCTGCCCGGCGTCGCGTCGGCGCGGGTCGACATCGAGGCCCGCACGGTCACCGTCGAGGTCGACGAGACGCTGACCAACCGCAGCGGCCTGGTCGCCGCCATCGAGGACCAGGGCTACGACGTGCCCGCTTGACGACGGCCCCCCGTCGGCTCGGATCAGGAGAGGAGGAGGCATGGCCGCCGTCCAGCCGCAGACTAAGGATGCCCCCAGCACGATCGATTTTCGCGTCGAGGGGATGACCTGTGGCTCGTGTGCGGCGCGGGTCCAGCGGGTGCTGGCCAAGTCCGACGGCGTGGCCGGCGCCGAGGTGAACCTGGCCACCGGCCGCGCGCGCGTCACCCTTGAGCGAACGCTGCCCACCGGCGACCTGCAGGCCCGGGTGGCCAGGATCGGCTACGGCCTCACCCCCCTGGCCGAGACGCCCAACGGCGGCGACGATCCGGAGGAGCGGGCGCGCCGGTCGTGGCGGCGCCGGGTGTGGCTGGTCGCTCCGGCCGCCGTGTTCGCGGTCATGACCATGCTGGCCGGCCCCGCCCTGATGGAGGACTGGCGCTGGCCGCTGGCCCTGTTCGCGGTGGCCACCCTGGTGCAGTTCGGCATCGGGTGGCCGTTCCTGCGCGAGGCGGCCCGCCGAGCCCGCCGGGGCACGGCCAACATGGACACCCTGATCGCGGTCGGCACCCTGGCCGCCTACGGCTTCAGCGTCGCCCAGCTGCTCGCCGGCGGGATGGAGCTGTACTTCGAGACCGCCATCTTGCTGATCGCCTTCCTGACCCTGGGCCGCTACCTCGAGGCCCGCGCTCGGGGCCGCGCTGGCCAGGCCATCCGGGCCTTGCTGGAACTGGGCGCCAAACAGGCCCGGGTGCTCCGCGACGGCGCCGAGGTCATGGTCCCGGTCGAGCAGGTCACCGTCGGCGACCTGCTGCGCATCCGCCCCGGCGAGAAGGTCCCCGTCGACGGCGAGGTGCTCAAGGGGACCAGTGCGGTGGATGAGTCGATGCTGACCGGCGAGAGCGTCCCGGTCGACAAGGCACCCGGCGACCGCGTCGCCGGGGCCACGGTCAACACCAGCGGCGTGCTGACGGTGCAGGCGACCGCGGTCGGGGCCGACACCGCCCTGGCCCAGATCGTTCAGCTGGTCGAGCAGGCCCAGACCGGCAAGGGCCAGCTGCAGCGCCTGGCCGACCGCATCTCGGCGGTCTTCGTCCCGCTAGTGCTGGCCGTGGCCGCGCTGACCTTCACCGGCTGGGCGCTGCCGGGCGGCGACCCGGCCCGGGGGCTGACCGCGGCGGTGGCCGTGCTGATCATCGCCTGCCCGTGCGCGCTCGGGCTGGCCACCCCGACCGCCATCATGGTCGGCACCGGCCGCGGCGCCGAGCTCGGCGTCCTGATCAAGAGCGTCGAGGTCCTGGAGCGGACCCGCCGCATCACCACGGTGGTGGTCGACAAGACCGGCACCCTGACCCGCGGCCAGATGGCCCTGACCGACGTGGTCGCCGCCGAGGGGGTGGACCGGGCGGCGGTGCTGCGGCTGGCCGGGGCGGTGGAGGCCAACAGCGAGCACCCGATCGGCGCCGCCATCGCCGCCGCCCGCCAGCACGGGGACTTGCCGGCCGCCCACGGGTTCCAGGCCGTGGCCGGCCAGGGTGTCCACGCCGACGTGGCAGCCGACGCCGACGGCCCGCCGGTGACGGTCTGGGTCGGGCGGCCCAAGCTGGCCGCCGACGCCGGCCTGCTCGTTCCCCAGGCGCTCGAGGCAGTCGCCGAGCGGCTGGAACAGGAGGGCAAGACCGCGGTGCTGGTCGGCTGGCAGGGTGAGGCCCGGGGCGTCCTGGCCGTGGCCGACACCCTCAAGGACGGCGCCGCGGAACTGGTCGGGCGCCTGCACGGGATGGGCCTGGAGGTCGCGATGCTGACCGGCGACAACCAGGCCACGGCGCAGGCGATCGCGGCCGCGGTCGGGGTGGACCGGGTCCTGGCCGAGGTGCTCCCGGCCGACAAGGTCGGTGAGATCGCCCGCCTGCAGGCCGAGGGCCAGGTGGTGGCGATGGTCGGCGACGGTGTCAACGACGCCCCCGCCCTGGTCCAGGCGGATCTCGGCATTGCCATCGGGACCGGCACCGACGTGGCCATCCAGGCCAGCGACCTGACCCTGCTGCGTGGCGACCTGGAAGGGGTGGCGACCGCGATCGCGCTGTCGCGGCGCACCTACCGCACCATCGTGCAGAACCTGTTCTGGGCGTTCGGCTACAACACCGCCGCCATCCCGCTGGCCGCCGCCGGGGTGCTCAGCCCAGCGATCGCCGGGGCGGCCATGGCGTTGTCCAGCGTCAGCGTGGTCGCCAACTCGCTGCGGCTGCGCCGCTTTGGCTCAACCGGAGCCGGGTGATGGCAACCACCGAGCGCAGCATTGTCATCCTGGATGTCCATCCGATGTTGCGCGGCTCGGAGAAGGCGGTGGTCGAGGCGAAGCTGGGCCGCCGGCCGGGGGTGCAGCAAGTCGAGGCCAACCCCGTCTCCCAGACCGCCACCGTCACCTACGACCCGGCCCAGACCTCTCTGGCGGAGCTGCGACGCTGGGTCCAGGAATGCGGCCTGCACTGTGACGGGCAGTCGGTGCCCGAGCACATTTGCGACCCGCTCATGGAACCCGAGCCATCGGACGGCCACGGCCACCGCCACGCGGCCGCCATCAACACCAAGGCGCTGGCGGCCGAGCCGGACCATCACCACCGGGACACGGCCGCGCCTCCGGCCCAGCCGGACCATCACCACGTGGACACGGCCGCCCCAGCTGCTCGTGGGCATGGCGGGCATGCTGCGCCGGCCGAGGCGCCGCTGCGGTCGCCGCACGAGATGATGGGGCACGGCGGCCACGGCGCCATGTCGATGGAGGCCATGGTCACCGACCTGCGCAACCGGTTCCTGGTCGCCGCGCTGTTCTCGATCCCGATCCTGCTGTGGTCCCCGATCGGCCGCGAGGTCCTCGGCTTTGACGTCCCCGCCCCGTTCGGGCTGCGCGACGATGTCTGGTCGCTGCTGCTCAGCCTGCCGGTGATCTTCTACTCCTGCTGGATCTTCTTCGCCGGCGCCGTCCGCGCCCTACGCGCCCGGACTCTGGACATGATGGTGCTGGTCGCGGTCGCCGTCGGCGCCGGCTGGGGGTACTCGGTCGCGGTCACCCTGACCGGCGGCGGCGAGGTGTTCTACGAGGCCGCCACCGTGCTGGCCGCGTTCGTGCTGCTGGGCCACTGGTTCGAGATGCGCGCCCGCGGCGGGGCCAATGACGCCATCCGCAGCCTGCTCGACCTGGCCCCACCCAGGGCGCTGGTGCTACGCGACGGCCAACCGATCGAGATCCCGACGGCCGAGGTGCAGGTCGGGGACCTGCTGCTGGTGCGTCCCGGGGCCAAGATCGCCACCGACGGCGTCGTCGAGGACGGCGACAGTGAGGTCGATGAGTCGGTGGTGACCGGCGAGAGCCTGCCCGTTCACAAGCGGCCCGGCGACCAGGTCATCGGCGCGACCATCAACCGTAACGGCACCCTGCGGGTGCGGGCGACCAGGGTCGGCGCCGACACCGCCCTGGCCCAGATCGTCGAGCTGGTGCAGGAGGCCCAGAACTCCAAGGCGCCCGGTCAGAAGCTGGCCGACCGAGCGGCGTTCTGGCTGGTGCTGGTGGCCCTGGTCGGCGGCGGTCTCACCTTCGCGGTGTGGGCGCTGGCCAGCGACCGGCCGATCACCGACGCGCTGCTGTTCGCTATCACCGTGGTGGTGATCACCTGCCCCGACGCCCTCGGCCTGGCCACCCCGACCGCGATCATGATCGGGACCGGGCTCGGCGCCCAGCGCGGGATCCTGTTCAAGCACGCCATTGCGCTGGAGACCACGGCCCGGATCGACACGGTGGTGCTGGACAAGACCGGCACCCTCACCAAGGGCGAGCCCGAGGTCACCGAGGTCGTCTGTGTCGACGGGGTCGTCGAGGCCGAGCTGCTGCGGCTGGTGGCCGCGGTTGAGCGCGAGTCCGAGCACCCCCTGGCCGAGGCGATTGTCCGCCGCGCCACCCAGGCCGGGGGCGATTCGGTGGCCGCGAACGGCTTCGAGAACGTCCCCGGCCACGGCGCGCTGGCGACCGTGGAGGGTCGGCGGGTGGCGGTTGGCAACCGCCGGCTCATGGAACGCGAGGGGATCGACCTGGGCTCGCTCGCTGCCCGGCAGGAGCGGCTGGCCAGCGGCGGCCGCACGGTGGTGATGGCCGCCGCCGACGGCCGCCCACTCGGCCTGTTCGCCATCGCCGACGCCCCCCGGGAGACCTCAGCCGCCGCCATCCAGGCCCTCCACCAAGCCGCCGTCCAGGTGGTCATGCTGACCGGCGACAACCGCGCGACCGCTGAGCGGATCGCGGCCGAGCTCGGCATCGACCAGGTGCTCGCCGAGGTCCTCCCGGGCGACAAGGCGGCCAAGGTCGCCGAGCTCCAGCAGCAGGGCCGCAAGGTCGCCATGGTCGGCGACGGTGTCAACGACGCTCCCGCCCTGGCCCAGGCCGACCTGGGCATCGCCATCGGCGCCGGCACCGACGTGGCCATCGAGACCGCCGACGTCGTCCTGATGCGCTCCGACCCCCTGGACGTCCCGACTGCCCTGGAGATCGGGCGGGGCACCCTGCGCAAGATGCTCCAGAACCTGGGCTGGGCGATCGGCTACAACGCCGTGGCCCTCCCGATCGCCGCCGGCGTGTTCGAGCCCGCCTTCGGACTGGTGCTCCGGCCCGAGATCGCCGCCCTGTCGATGTCCGGCTCCAGCCTGATCGTGGCCGTCAACGCCCTCACCCTCAAACGCCTCCCCCTTCCGCGCCGGGAGGAGTCTAGGTGGTCATCTGGTCGACTTGGGTCTGGAGGTCGGTGATCATCCGCCGGGCGAGCGCGCGGAGCTCGGGGATGGCGCCGTCACGGGCCTCACCGGCGGCCATGCGGGGCGTCCCATCGCCATACGGACCCGTGCGGAATGCCTGAGCGGTGGGCCTCAGGCTCGATTGCGCACGTCCTCCATGCTTGCGGGGTTGGCACGGGCTTCGTGGGACGGCCAGATCAGCTCAACGACCAGCTCCGAGAGGACATCGACGACCGTAGGGTCGAATTGGCTGCCGGAGCACTGGCGGAGTTCGGCGATGGCTTCCCCGACGGTGCGCTGGGGTGCATAGGGGCTTGGGGAGGTCATGGCGGCGAAGGCATCACAGACAGCGATAATGCGCGCTCCCATGGGGATCTGGTCCCCGGCCAGCCCGTCGGGGTAGCCGCTGCCGTCGAGGCGTTCGTGGGTGGAGCGGACCAGCTTGGCCGCCACCGCCAGGGCGGGGGCGGCGCCGATGATCCGCTCGCCGATCAGGGGATGGCGGCGCACGAAGACCCAGTCCTCGGGATCCAGGGCACCTGGCTTGTTCAGGATTTCCTCGGGGATGGCGAGCTTGCCCACGTCATGGAGCTCGGCGGCCTGGCGCAGCTGGGCGCGCTCCTCGGCCGGCAGGCGCATCCGTTCCCCGATGGCCTCGGCCAGGCGGGCGACGGCGGCGTGGCGTTCGGCCAGCTCGGGGTTGCGCTCCTGGAGGGCCCGGAGGAGCACGTCACGGCTCTGGCGGTCGGGCGAGCGCCGGGAGCTGGTCTTCTGCGCGTACATGCGCTGGTCGACCAGCTGCATGGCCTCGGTTACGTCCTGGCTTTCTTCGGGGAGCAGGATGGCGCCGTAGGAGGCGGTGATCGAGAAGCCGCCGCCATGCTCGGTCAGGGCCTGGGAGGCTGCGGCAACGACCGAGGCCGTATGGTCACCGCGGGCGGAGGCGAGAACGCAGAACTCGTCGCCGCCGAGCCGGTAGGCGCTGCCGCCCTGCTCGCCCATGGCCTCCTTGAGGGCGGTGGCCAGTCGGACCAGCAGGGCGTCGCCGGCTGGGTGGCCGAAGCTGTCGTTGTAGCCCTTGAAGCCGTTGAGGTCGAACAACATCAGTAGCAGCGGGTTGGCAGGGCTGGCGTCCTTGAGGCCGCGGTCCAGGTCGGCTTTGAGTTGGCGGCGGTTGGGGATGCCGGTCAGGGCGTCGGTCATCGAGGTCGCGACCAGCAGCCGATGCTGGGCGAGGAACAAGACCGCCGCGATCCCGAGCAGGGCCAGGGCCACCACCACCAGAGCGATCGACCAGCCGCTGACCCCGTAGAGGGGCCCGACCGGGCTGCGGGCGGTGGCCAGCACGTACCAGTCGTTGGCGTTGGTGGGCTGCTGCTGAAGGTGCTGATAGGCGACCGGGCGGTTGCCGACCGAAGTTGACCCTTGGGGCGTGCCGGCCGAAATGACCGGGCCGTAGCGATGGTCGTCCGGTATGCCCAATGGGGCGCCGATCTGTTGGGGTCGGCGGCTGTCCAGCACCACCTGCCCGCTCTTGGCCTCCACCACGGTGATGTCGAACTGGTTGGCCAGGCTGGCCGCGACCTTGCGGAAGCTCTCAATGGTGACCTCGAAATGGACGATCGCCGGTTTCGACCCGTCGGTGGTCGGCATGAGCGTGGAGTTGGAGATCACCCACTCCTTGGTGTCGGGCGACACATATGGCCGGGCCTGGTACACCTGCCCCTGGCGGAGCGCAAAGGTAGGGCCGAAGAAGGGGGCGCCCGACTCGTCCGGCGACAGGTCCTTGGGGGTGGCCCGGATCCCGCGGACCATGCGGGCGTTCTCGGGGCCGGTCCGGTCGATGAAACAGGCCTCGCCGATGCTGGTTGGGAACAGCTGCTCCAGGTTGCCCAGGGCCTGGTTGACCTCGTCCAGCACCTGACCGCCGGCGCGGGCTTTGGCCGCCCGGTCGCCCGGTAGCTGGTAGAAGTGCTGGAAGGAGGGGTTGCTGGCGGTCAACAGGTCGATCGACCGGGCCCGGGAGAAGTAGTCCTCCAGCACCTGAGCCTGGCCGCTGGCGGTGTTGGCCAGGGCGCCGTCGAGGGCGGCCACGGCGTGGCTGTGGGCCGAGGCGCCGCTCCCGATACCGACCGGGAGCAGGCAGATCGCCACCAGCAACACCGTGAACGACAAGCGACGCATGTCCTGATCCTGTCTCGACACCAACGGCCTGATAGCTATTGCATCGGCAGCCGCTTCCAGACCGTTAGGGCTTTGGTCGCCGAGTTGGTAGTAGGCCGGTCCGCTTAGGTCCCTGTCGGGGTCCGATGAAGCGACTTGGCCGAGGCGTCCTGGGCACCGGGTAGCGAACCTGACCGGAGCTGGGCGTGGCTAGGTGGCCGGCGTCTCGCTTGAGATGGCGAGGGGACAGCCGACCCAGGGCCTGCTAGGAGTGGCGACCTCGTCGACTTGAGTGGATGGGCGAAGTAGTAGCCAGCCCTGGCCGAGCTCGCACTGCAGCGTTCGCAGCTGGCTCGCTTGGTCGGAGGCTTCGACGCCCTCGGCCACCGTCTGCAACCGCAGGGTGTGCCGAGCTCGATGATCGCCTGGGCCAGGGCCGAGTCCCATGCACTGCCATAACGGATGAAGCTTCGCCGGTCGCTCTACGCTCGACCCGAAATCGTCTGAGGACAGCAGTGCACCAGCGGTGATGCGTGGCCGGCCCTGAACGATGCCGCCAAGCGTTCGAGCCGAACCTGCCCGGAAACTGGCCGGCACCAAGCTGCGCATCGCCACAGACAGCGAGCGCTTCAGCCTCTGGGAGCGCCGCCGTCCTCCGCTGCTCATAGACTGCAGCTGAGCGGGAACTGGCCCCGAGGATCGGTGAGCGGTGGTGGAGTCGTTGCGGCATGACCTGGTGCTTGACCGGCTGGCGGTCCCGATCGTGCTGGCGCCGTTAGCCGGTGGTCCCTCGACACCGGAGCTGACCGCTGCCGTCAGCAACGCCGGCGGGTTCGGGTTCCTGGCCGCCGGCTACCTGACCGTGTCGGCGCTGGCCGAGCGGCTGGAGCGGACCCGGACGCTGACCGACGCCCCGATCGGCGTCAACCTGTTCGTTCCCAGCACGCCGGCGCCGCCGCAGGCCGTGGACGCCTACGCCGCCAGGCTGGCCGACGACGCCCGCCAGGCCGGTGTCGAGCTCGGTGCGGCACGATTCGACGACGACGACTGGGCGGCCAAGTTGGAGCTGCTCATCGCCACGCCGGTGGCGGTCGTGTCGTTCGTCTTCGGCTGCCCGGAGCCGGAGGTGATCGACCGCCTCCACGATGCCGGCAGCGAGGTGTGGGTCACTGTCACTCGTCCCGGCGAGGCCCGAGTTGCCGTCGACGCCGGGGCGGATGCGCTGGTGGTCCAAGGGGCGGAGGCGGGCGGTCACCGGGCCAGCTTCCGCGACGACCCAGCCGAGGACGTGACCGGCGGTACCGGGCTGTTGTCGCTGCTGCAGCTGGTGCGCGCCCAGGCCGAGATCCCGCTGGTGGCCACCGGTGGCATCGCCACCGGGGCGGCGATGGTGGCGGTGCTGGCCGCCGGCGGGGCCGCCGCCCAGCTGGGCACGGCGTTCCTGCGTTGCCCGGAAGCGGCCACGGCGGCCGTGTACCGCCAGGCACTCGCCGACAATGCCCCGACCGCCATGACCCGCGCCTTTACCGGCCGGCTGGCCCGAGGCATCCGCAATCGGTTCCTCGACCGGTACAGCGCCGCCGCGCCCGTGGCCTATCCCGAGCTCCACTACCTGACCGCCCCTCTGCGCCAGGCCGGACGGTCCGCAGGCGACCCCGGGCTGGTCAACTTGTGGGCTGGTCAGACCTACGAGCTGGGCCGCCAGCTGCCGGCCGGCCAGCTGGTCCGCATGCTGGGCGAGGAGGCCCGAGTCGCCCTCCAGCAGGCACAGGAACGGCTGAGCGCAGCCGCCAACGCCGCGGCCGAGGAAGAGGACTCGGGCGCCGAGCGCCCCTGAGGGGACCCGTCGAGGCCGCGACACCCTACCGTCCTGGCGCCCCGACGACTGGGTGACCCTGTCGCAACGACTCCTGAGCGCAGGCGGAACCGCCAGCAATCTGCCAGCAACCAAACCTCATATCGCCGCACCCTGCACCGTGTCGCTACATTGCGATCTGCGTGCTGAGCAGCGCTGATGTGAGGCAACGCGCGGATACACGCTGAGGCGCGAGTGGCTGGCTCGTCAATGGCATGCAAGGGTCAGGGGTTCAAATCCCCTCAGCTCCACCAGGCACAACGCAACTTCCACCACCGCTCTGAGCGCTATTTGCCAGAAAACGCGACCCGTAGTCGCTGGAACACTCTCCGTGTTGAGCGACTCGGACCGGCCTCGAGGTTCTTGACGAAGAACCGTTCCTGGCGATCCTCGTCAAAGAAGGGACTGGAGCTCGAGCTGTTGGCTTCGACCATGGCGGATGGCTAGATCGATGCGGTCGGCGTGCTTGATGCCCATGGTGATCACTCCGAGGGTTTCCTCGGGCCGCTGCGGGCATGGTCGAGGGCCAGGCGGACGACCCGATGCACTTCGGCGGAGACGCTTTCTTCCTGCTCGGTGGCTGTCGGCATCTGCTGGACCAAGACGTGCTGAGGCTGCTGTCCCCGGCGATCCCGGGGAAGGTGGTCAGCAGGTGGGTCATAGATCCAGGCGTTAGAGAACGCTAGGACCTTCTGGGACCGATGAAGTGGCCAGAGCCCGCTGTGATGGGAGTGAGGCCGACGTGACCCCATCTGTTTGGGTCGGGACCTGGGGGTTGGAGGTGAGGGTGTCACGACCAGGAGCCAGCTCGGCCAACCGGAGTCCGCGCCACCATCGAGGTGCGAGCAGGTCATTGAGGCGCCCGGCGCCACACGCGTCACCGCTCTGCATGCCTGGACGATTGCGTCACGGGGGGCGTGCCGTGGCCGCCTCGTGGTGGTCGACGACGACGCGGTCGCGCCCGGTCGCCTTGGCGGCGTACAGGGCGCGGTCGGACCGTGCGACCAGTTCGTCGGAGACCTCTTGGCCGTCCCAGGAGGCGAGCCCGGCCGAGAAGGTCTGCCCCTGGGGCATGACCTGGCGGAGCCGTTCTAGCACCTCGGCGGCCTGGTCGGTGGTGGCGTCGGGCAGGAGCACGCTGAACTCCTCACCGCCGTAGCGGCACAGCAG
>DATENJ010000649.1:0-2920 GCA_035275125.1 Actinomycetes bacterium
TCCCCTCCTCGATCGTGGTGGCGTGCCCCCGGCTGGCCGACAGCTTGGTGCCCGTGGGTCGGGGGGGTCCGGGGGACCGCCGGGGTGGTCCCCCGGAGGATCGGGTCAGGTGGTGGTTGGCGACCACCTCGTCGGGTGGGCGCAGGCCCTGGCCGGCGCCGAGCAGGATGGCCGGCCACCAGACGGTGTGGAACCAGATGTTGTCCTTGCCGACGAAGTAGCGGTGCCGGGCGTCGGAGCCCTGCCACCACCGCCGCCAGGCATCAGGGTCGCCGGTGCGCTCGGCCCACTCGACCGAGGCCGACAGGTAGCCGATGACCGCGTCGAACCAGACGTACAGCCGGCGGTCGTCCCACCCGGGCAGCGGGACGGGCACGCCCCAGTCAAGGTCGCGGGTGATCGCCCTCGGGCGCAGGCCCGAGGCCAGCCAGCCCCGAGCCTCGGCGCCCACGAACGGCCGCCAGCGTGCCTCGTGCCCGTCCAGGTACCGCGCCACCTCGGGCTGGAGCAGGTCGAGGCGCAGGAACAGCTGGCGCAGGGGCCGCAGCTCGGCCTGGCCGCCGCAGCGCCGGCAGCGGGGCTCACTCAGCTCCTCCGGGTCGAGGGTGCGGCCGCAGGTGTCGCACTGGTCGCCGCGGGCGTCGGGCGCCCCGCAGGACGGGCAGGTCCCCTCGACGTAGCGGTCGGGCAGGGAGCGGCCCTCGCGGGCGCAGAAGGCGGCCGGCTGGGTCGCCTCGGTGACCAGCCCGCGCCGGTGCAGGCGGGTGAACAGGTCCTGGGTGACGGCGTGGTGCAGTGGGGTCGCCGTCCTGGTGTAGTGGTCGAAGGAGATGCCGGCGCGGGCGAAGCTGGCCGCGATGCGCTGGTGCTCGCGGTCGGCCAGCGCCGCCGGGGACAGGCCGGCCCGCTCGGCCGCCACCGTGATCGGGGTGCCGTGCTGGTCGGACCCGGAGACGAGCAGCACCCGGTCGCCGGCCAGGCGGTGGTGGCGGGCGGCGACGTCGGCGGGAAGGTAGGCCCCGGCCAGGTGGCCGAGGTGGCGCGGCCCGGACGCGTACGGCCAGGCAACGCCGATCAGGACGTCCATCGGAATGGTCCTCTCGCTTGGGACCAGCCGGGCGCGGGGGTGCCGCTAGTCGTCGAGCAGGGCTCGGCGCAGGAGGTCGCGGAGCTGGCGCTGCTCGACGACCGGGAGCTTGCCCAGGCCCGGAGGCGGCTCGGACAACCGGTCGAGCAGCCGCATTCGCAGGGCGGCGCCCTCCTCGGTCAGCATCAGGGTCTTGACCCGCCGGTCGCCGGGGGCCGACCCGCGCTCGACCAGGCCCCGGTCGCCGAGCCGGTCGACGATCCCGGTGATGTTCGAGGGGTCGCAGTGGAGCCCGTCGGCGAGCTCGCGCATGGCGATCGGGTGCCCGGGGCGCAGCACCTTGAGCGCGTGGGCCTGAGGAAACGACAGGCCCAGGCCGGTGATCGCATCGAGGAAGCGCTGGCGGACCCGTGACATCGACAGCTCGAGCAGCAGCTCCCAGATCTCTCGAGCCGGTGTGCCGGTCTCAACCCTGGCCGTCATCACCCGCTCCGATACTTGAGGCCCTCAAACGTCAGGGCCAGGATTCCACAGGCGGCCGCGGGAGACAAGGACGCCGGGCCGGACCTGGACAAATGCCAAGCATTCCGGCGAGACCCTCCAGCGTCGCTCCGCCAAAACCGTTGCCACACAAGGGAGCTGCTTCATCTTTGCCAATCCGGAGCCGATGATGCCGTTGTGCCACAACGGATTGACGAGTGTCGAGGGTTGTTGACCTTTGATAGCACCGTCTTTACGATGCTCGGCCGAAGGGGGGACGGGGCTAACGGGGTCCGGTCCCGACGGGGGAATCCCCTTATTGGGCAAGGAGGAGCCGTTGAACCGCAAGGAACTCGTCGACGCGATCCAGAAGCACACCCTGGTGGCGCGTACCGACGTCGACAAGGTGCTCGGCAGCCTGATCCAGCACACCCAGGTCGCCGTCAAGAAGGGCGACCGCGTCTCGCTAGTCGGCTTCGGGACCTTCGAGCGGCAGGACCGCAAGGCCCGCACCGCCCGCAACCCGCGCAGCGGCGCGCCGGTCAAGGTGAAGGCCACCAAGGTCCCGCGGTTCCGCGCCGGACAGGGCTTCAAGGACGTCGTGGCCGGCAAGGCGACCGCGCCCAAGCTCGCCCCGGTGAAGGCCACCGCCAAGGCGACCACCGCCAGGGCGGCCAGCACCGCCAAGGCGACCGTCTCGCGGGCGACCACGTCCAAGGCGAGCACCGCCAGGGCCAGCAGCTCCAAGGCGAGCACGGCCAAGGCCAGCACGTCCAAGGCGTCGCGCAACAGCGCGCCCAAGAGCACGGCCAAGGCCGCCAGCTCGCGGGGCAAGGCCAAGAGCGGGAAGAAGAAGTAACACCAGCCGACGTCGAGGCCCCGCTCCGGCGGGGCCTCGGTCGTTCCCCGGGGTGGCGCCCCGGTGGCCGCTCAGGCCGGGTCGGGCAGGGTGAGGATGTTGACGTAGGTGACCCGGGCGCCGTCCCCCTCGCCCTCGACCCGGAACCGCACCCGCTGGCCCAGGGTCAGCTTGCGCAGCCCCGAGCTCAGGAACGCCTCGGCGGGCACGTCGTACTCGACCCGGGCGTCGGTGAGCACGACCGCCGCCTGGGTCTGGGGGTCGAAGCTCTTCACGGTGCCCTGCAGCATCACGCCTCCCGCAGCCGGTCCGGTCATGGCTGGAGCATATCCCTGTTCCATCCGGGGCTATCGCTCCGCTGCATGAGCCCCGGAATCCCCAGATCCTTGAGCCGCCGGGCGGTCACCGAGGACGGGTCGAGCCGGCCCGCGACCAGGCGGAGGTCCTCGGCGGTGTCGACGTCGAGCGAGAGGCCCGGCTCGTCGACCCGGACG